>PUNR01000419.1 GCA_003551805.1 Loktanella sp. | reverse complement strand
CCGGCCCAGGAGTTCCTTGATCGGCAATTCGGCGACGGCTGTCGCGTCCAGATACCGAAATCCGCGGATAGCAGCCAGATTCTTTGCCGCAGCAAACCGTTTGTCTGCATCGGTGGTGTCGCCCGCTAACCTTGCTTCCCATCCGTCAATCAACTGTGACCAGATCGCCTTCGCTTTTTCTGTCGCAACTGTTTTGGAGTCGGTGTGTAAGCTGTCCACGATGACTTTACGCGGCTCCACGTCATGGTATCGCGTGGGAACCCGCTTGTTCATTTGCCAAGTATTTCGCCGCAATTTGATCATCGTGACCACCTTCCGCGATCAAACCCTATTTGGTAGGTGTATCGCAAAGTGGATCGTTTTGTATATCAAATTCTGACACAAGCTTCCCCATAGGATCGCCCTCTCATCGATTAAGCATTTAATTTTAAGGTGTTGATGATTTACTGCACTTGCAGTTATGGCGGAGGAGGTGGGA
The DNA here is from genome assembly GCA_003551805.1 of Loktanella sp. GTDB lineage: Bacteria > Pseudomonadota > Alphaproteobacteria > Rhodobacterales > Rhodobacteraceae > Yoonia. The sequence continues at coordinate 4,776 of PUNR01000419.1, read as the reverse complement.
TTCGAACCCACGGTAGACTTTCACCTACGTCGGTTTTCAAGACCGGTGCATTCAACCACTCTGCCACTCCTCCGACCGGGTCCTGTTAGCGGGTGAAAAGCGATTCGGAAAGCGCCATTGCGCAGGGGAATTTTGCCGATATGCCGCTGTTGTGGCTTTCCATGCGCGCTTAGGGCGGTTATCTGTTTTCCAAAGGCGATCTGGCGGGTCCAGCTTGGATACGCTGCCCGTGTATTTCGGGGCTGGTAATTAAAAAGGGCCAAATGTTTCGTTGCTTGGCGCGAAGCTTAAAGGGGTTGGGATTGACAGGACATCCGACAAGACAACAGCGCTGGATGATCTGGCCGGTTGCATGTTGCGCAGCACTTTTGCTGGCTGGCTGCGAAAGCGACAAGCAGGCGAACGGGTCCAGCGGGCTGGGGCTATCTGCGACGCAGTCTGCGCGCGCCGGCCAAGACGTGGAACGCCCCGATATCTTTGCCGTGACAGACCGCGGTCTTTGGGACGGGCGTCCGTCTTTGGGTGGGGTCTGGGTAGCACATCCCGATGTGCGTGCGCCCGAACGTGTGATTATCCGCAACCAGCAAACCGGAGAGTCGATCATCGGTGCGCTTTTCCGGCGCGAACGTGACAACCCCGGGCCAAGCCTGCAGGTGTCTTCCGACGCGGCCGAGGCTTTGGCCATGCTCGCTGGTGCCCCGACAGAGCTAAGCGTGACAGCCTTGCGAAGGGTAGAAACTGCGCCCGAACCTGTCGTGCCCGATATGCCTGATGTGGCTGACGGGGCAGAGGTCGCGCTGGCCAGCCCTGACACGATTGAACAAACACCGCTTGCCCCTGTTGCGGCTGTGGCCGAAACCGCAGTGACCGATACTGTGGTGGTTGACCTGCCGCCTGCAGCACCGGCCGCCGCTGTTGCTGCGCCCGACAGCGCGCCTGCTTCGGCTGGCTTGCCACCTGCGCCCTTGGTGCAAGTCGGTGTGTTCGGCGTGCGTACCAATGCCGATGCCGCGGCGTCCCGCCTGACGGCGGCAGGTCTGACCGCAACGGTGTTGCCGCTGCAAAATTCATGGCGTGTCGTGGCAGGGCCGGTGCCTGATGCGGCAACTTTGACGCGGATCAAGGGGCTGGGCTTTGCTGACGCCTATCTGATCCGCGACTGACGATGAAAGGGCGATCTATGACGATCTTCACACGCAGTCTGACAGCAGGTGCCTTTGCGCTTTGTGCGACATTGGTGCAGGGGCAGGCGCTCGAAACCAATGCCCGCGCAGCCTATGTCTATGACCAGACAACAGGCACGGTGCTGTTGGCCAAGAATGCGTCAGCGCCTTTGCCGCCTGCATCGATGTCGAAACTGATGACGATTTATATGGCGTTCGAGGCGATAGCCGACGGGCGCATGTCGGTCGATGACATCTTGCCCGTATCCACCCATGCCGCCAGTTTTGGTGGGTCGTCAATGTTTCTGGACACCACCGACCGTGTCAGCGTCGAAGACCTGCTGCGCGGCGTGATCGTGCTGTCCGGCAATGACGCCAGCGTCGTTCTGGCCGAAGCTTTGTCCCCCGACGGAACCGAGGCAGGCTTTGGCCGGCTGATGACCGAACGCGCACGGCAGTTAGGCATGACCAATTCGGTGCTGGTCAATGCCAGCGGTTGGCCTGCCGAAGGCCATGTGATGTCGACCGAAGATCTGGGCATCCTGTCCAGCCGCCTGATCGAGGATTTTCCAACCTTCTATCCATTATTCGCTGAAACTGAATTCGCCTTTGACAACCGCGTCCCGTCCAATTCGCAAAACCGCAATCCGGTTCTGCGGATGGGCATCGGTGCGGACGGGCTGAAAACCGGCCATACGCAGGAAGCGGGCTATGGCCTTGCCGGTTCTGCAGTGCAGGGTGACAGGCGGGTGGTCTTTGTCATCACCGGTCTCGACAGCATGCAGGCACGGGCCGAAGAATCTGAACGCATCGTCAATTGGGCCTTTCGCCAGTTCGCCGAACGCGATGTTGCAACCGCAGGCACCCGTATCGCCACGGCCGATGTCTGGATGGGTACTGAACAGACAGTCGGTCTGACGGTTCAAGAAGACCTGCGCCTGCTGGTGCCGGTTCTGCATCAGGATGCGGTCGATGGTCAGGTCGTCTTTCACGGCCCGATTGAGGCGCCGATTGCCGCAGGCCAGCAACTAGGGGAATTGATTATCTCGCTTGACGGTCTGCCCGAAAAACGTGTGCCACTGGTTGCGGACGCCGATGTTGCGGTGGGTGGTTTCAGCGCGCGTATGCGCACGGCGGCGCTGGTCTTGTGGAACAAATACGGGTTTGCGCCGGGTGCAGCTGCGAATGACGCATGAACCCCGGACGCTTCATCACATTTGAAGGGATCGACGGGTCCGGCAAATCAACGCAAGCGCGTTTGCTGGCCGGTCATCTGCGCGGGCAGGGCGTTGATGTTGTCCTGACACGCGAACCGGGCGGCAGCGCCGGTGCCGAGGAAATTCGCCAGCTTTTGCTGACAGGCGACACGGACCGCTGGTCTGCGGAAACGGAAATTCTGCTGTTCACGGCTGCCCGCCGGGACCATCTGGAAAAGACCATCCTGCCTGCACTGTCCCTAGGTCAGACCGTTGTCTCCGACCGCTTTGCAGACAGCACGCGGGTCTATCAAGGGGCCACACGCGGCGATTTGCGCGCCAAGGTCGATACATTGCACGCGCTGATGATCGGGCGCGAACCTGACCTGACCTTTATCATCGACATGGACCCGGCCACCGCGCTCGGGCGCGGCCTTGCCCGCAAATCCGGCGAAGACCGGTTCGAGGATTTCGGCCTGCCGTTTCAGGAAACGTTGCGCCATGGTTTTCTTGCGCTTGCCCGTGCCGATGCACAGCGCTGCATCGTCATCGATGGCAATCGCACGGTGGACCAGATCGCCAGCGACGTGGCCGCCCACCTATGACCGATGATGCCATCCCTGAACCCGACCGTCTGGAAGGCGCGCCACATCCGCGTGAAACCGGTATGTTGTACGGTCAGCAGTTGGCAGAACAGGCATTTCTGGACGCCTTCACCGCAGGCCGGATGCATTCAGGCTGGCTGATCACCGGACCGCGCGGCGTGGGCAAGGCGACATTGGCTTGGAAAATCGCTACATTTCTTCTGGCCGATGAAGCGCCTGACATGTTGGGCCAGCCGTCACTGGCCGTTGCACCTGACCATCCCGACGCCAAACTTGTGCAATCGGGCGCGCATCCGCGCCTTGCGCTCATCCGGCGGCCTTGGGACGATAAGGCGGGCAAATTGCGCGGCGAAATCACCGTTGATGCTGTCCGCAGCCTGAAGCATTTTTTCCAGATGTCGGCGACCGATGGCGGCAGGCGGGTCGTGATCGTCGATGCGGCGGATGAAATGAACCGCAACGCCGCCAATGCGATCCTCAAAGAACTCGAAGAACCGCCCGCAGGTGCTGTGATCCTGCTGGTGGCGCATCAACCCTCGCGGCTGTTGCCAACGATCCGGTCGCGCTGCCGCGAATTGCGCTGTGGCCCCCTTGGTCCTGATGATCTGTCGCGCGCGCTGGCACAAGCGGGGCACAGCACCGATCACGCGGCAAGCCTTGCAGCGCTGGCAGGTGGATCGGCTGGTGACGCGATCCGGCTGTTGGGCAGCGGCGGGCTGGCGCTTTATGCCGATCTGGTCCAACTTTTCGATGGTTTGCCACAGATCAACCGCCAAGCGGCCCTGCGTCTTGCCGATGCCTGTGCCGGGCGCGGGTCCGAGGCCCGCTTTGGCCTGACGCTCGACCTGATCGATCTGTTCATCGCCCGCACTGCGCGGGCAGGGTTGCTAGGCGAACCCGCCACGCAAGGCGCCCCCGGCGAAGCGCGATTGCTGGCGCGTATCGCACCGGATGCACGCGCCGCACAGGGCTGGGCGCAATTGCAGCAGGATCTGTCCGAAAGGTCGCGGCACGGGCGTGCAGTGAACCTTGACCCTGCCGCGCTGATCCTTGATATGATCTTCAAGATTGAAGAGACGGCGCAAGGCGTCGCTGCAGCCTGAAAGCCGCGCCATGACCCAAAGCCCGATCACCGACAGCCATTGCCACCTTGATTTCCCCGATTTTGACGCAGAACGCGACGACATCGTCGCGCGTGCGCTCGCGGCAGGGGTGACACGGATGGTGACGATCTGCACGAAACTGCGCAACGAACCGGCTGTGCGGGCCATTGCGGAAACATACGCGCCGGTGTTTTACGCGGCCGGCACCCATCCGATGTCGGTGGCGGATGAACCGTTGGCATCGGTGGATGAACTGGTCAGCCTCGCGCAGCACCCGAAATTTGTCGGCATCGGCGAAACGGGGCTGGATTACCACTATACCGCCGACAGCAAAGAGGCGCAGCAGACCAGCCTGCGGGTCCATATTGCGGCGGCGCGCGACACGCGGCTGCCGTTGATCATCCATGCCCGCGACGCTGACGATGACATGGCGCAGATACTGACCGAGGAATACCGCAACGGTCCCTATACTTGCGTGATGCATTGTTTCTCCAGTTCTGCCGCACTTGCAAAAGCAGCACTTGATCTGGATTTCTACCTGTCGATGTCGGGCATTGCTGCCTTCCCAAAAAGTCAGGATTTGCGCGATATCTTCGCCAGCGCACCGGTTGACCGGATCCTGGTCGAACCCGACAGCCCCTATCTTGCTCCGCCACCCTTTCGCGGGCGGCGCAATGAGCCGGCTTATACCGCGCATACAGCGGCTGTG
>PUNR01000259.1 GCA_003551805.1 Loktanella sp. | reverse complement strand
CAAGCCGCAAGGCGGCCGCAGACCCGGTGCAGGTGGCGGCGGTGGCCGGTCCCGCAGCCGGTCGGCAGCGTAAAAAATAAAAAGGCCCCGGTGGAAACGCCGGGGCTTTTTTGATCTGTCACCTTGTCGCGTAAAAATGGCCTGCTGTGCGATACCTTGCTTGTCAGGCTGCATAGCTTGCGGGACGACGGGTGTTTTCGTGGGTTCGGAATTGTTGCAGGGTTTCTGAAAGGCGCAAGGCTTCGGTCTTGAGCGTAACGCTCGCGGCGTTCGCCTCTTCACCCAAAGCGGCATTTTCTTGGGTCATGTGATCCAATTGCTGGACCCCTGCGCTGATCTCGGACTGGCCAGCGGCCTGACCTTTGATGGATATTGCAATGTCCTGAATGATCGTTCCCATTTGTTCGACCTGCGCCAGCACCTGACCTAAGGCAGTTCCGGTGTTTTGCACAAGGATCGTGCCTTCGCTGATTTTTGATCTGCTTGCCGTGATCAAGGTGCGAATTTCGCGGGCAGATTCCGTCGCGCGCATGGACAAGGCCCTGACTTCAGAGGCGACGACGGCAAAACCTCTGCCTGCGTCGCCGGCGCGGGCCGCTTCTACACCGGCGTTGAGTGCAAGTAGGTTTGTCTGAAATGCAATGTCTTCGATCACGGTGATGATGCGATTGATCTGGCCTGATGATTCTTCGATATCCTGAATGGCCTGCGTCGCATCATCCAGCACCTGCCGGCTTTGGGTGGATAGGGTCAGGCTGTTCTGGGCCATATCGTCGGCATGGGCCGCCTTGTCAGCGATGACCTTGCCTGTTTCGCTTAGGTTGCGCAGCGTTGATGAAGATTCCGCCAGTGTCGCCGCCTGCGATTCCACCCTGCGGGCAAGCGTGTCGGACATTGATGCGATGCCTTGGGTTGCGATTGTCACCTCGCCCGCGATTTGCGCGATGTCCGTCAGCGTTTCTGACAAGCTGTCGACCAGGGCGTTAAAGTCTTCGCGCAAGGCGTCATATGCAGGGGGAAAGGGGTCGGATGGATCAGACGTAATTTTATAGATCAAGTCCCCTTCCGCCAGTCGCGCAATGCCGGTGCGCAGCAAACCCATCACCTTTGTCTGTTCGGCATGCGTTTTGGCCGCCGCCTGTTCAAGGTCACGATTGCGTTGCAGATCAACCTTGAATCGCGCAATTCGTGCGGCGATTTCGCCGATTTCGTCTTTTTTGGTGGTATGGGGTACATCAGCGGCCAGATTTCCGTCTGCGATCTGTGCAATTGCGCTGGAAATGTCTGAAATTGGTCGTGTCAGACGGACCGACAAAACGATGATTGTCAAAGCACCTACGCCAATCACAACCGTCGAAGCGATCAGCATGGTCAGCAATCTGTCGCGGATGGCAATATCGACGACCGTCCGTTCCACCCCGACAAACAGAATGCCGATGACATCGTTTGCGTTGTCATAGACCGGCAGGTAGGCGGTCAGGTAGGGTTTGCCAAGAATGACAGCTTCGCCCCGATAGGTCTGACCTTGCCGGATCGCGACGTAGACCGGGTTATCGCGGCCAAGATAGGTGCCAACAGCACGATCCCCGTCAGGTTTGACGATGTTGGTCGTCATCCGTCGATAGTCATTTTCGGCGACGTCCCACACAAAAACAGTCGCAACTTCACCGGAAACCCGCCCCACCTGATCGATCAGGGTGTGATTGTCAAAATCCGGCAGGTTCGTCCATGCGGCGCGGCTGATCTGCCCGTTGGTTCCATAGGTCACGGTCAGGTCGTCATAGGCAGACTGGAACACCGATGCGATGACCCGCAGTGATGTATCTTGCCGGTTTTGGACGTCATCCAGCATTGCATCCATTGTCTGGCGTGCCGAAAGGGTAACGAGCACCGCACATACCGTAACGAGCATGGCAATCATGGCAATCGCAAGCCGCAGCTTGAGGGAAAAGTTGGTCAGGTGTTGCACGGTCCGCTCCTGTTTAGGGATGTTCCGTGGTGATAAACCCAAAGTATGAATTAAGACTTACTGCCCCGCACAAAGAAAAAGGCCACATGCTGTTGCATGTGGCCTTTGATTGTCATCGGGAATGTGACGGATCAGAAACCCAGACCGGCGTATTTGTTCTTGAACTTGGACACGCGGCCGCCGGCGTCCATCAGGCGGGTGCCGCCACCGGTCCATGCAGGGTGCACGGAAGGGTCGATTTCAAGCGACATCTGATCGCCTTCCTTGCCCCAGGTGGATTTCATCTGGACCACGGTGCCATCGGTGAATTTCACGTCGATGATGTGATAATCGGGGTGAATACCTTGCTTCATAACGCGGGTCCTTATGCTTTGGCGCCCTTGGGGGCGGAATAGTTTGTGTCCTCTGCGATACGTGCGGATTTACCGCGACGGGCGCGCAGGTAATACAGTTTCGCGCGGCGCACACGGCCACGACGGACAACTTCGATGCTGTCGATGTTGGTGGAATGCAGCGGGAACACACGTTCCACGCCTTCACCAAAGGAAATCTTGCGCACGGTGAACGAACCGGCAATGCCTGACCCGTTCTTGCGGGCGATGCAGACGCCTTCGTAATTCTGCACACGGGTACGTGTGCCTTCGGTCACTTTGTAACCGACGCGGATGGTGTCACCCGCTTTGAAATCGGGGATAGTTTTCCCCAGCGCAGCGATTTGCTCCGCTTCGATCTGTGCGATCAGGTTCATCTGAAACGCTCCTTATGATGCTTGCGGTGGTCCGCAATGTTGTTGCCACAACGAATAGCTCTGATCGTTTTCCGGGTCCGGCGCACCGCCCGTCAGAGATTGCGTCATCGTTTTATGCAGGTTGTCCGGCCTGTCTGGTGCGATCGGCACCAACGTAAGTGCCCCACATGATCCAGTGGTTCCATAAACCCTTTGCCCGGAATCAGTGTACCCGACCCAAGCTGAGTGGCGTATAGGCGCAAGTGCTGTTGCGATCAAGACTTGTCTTGATAAGCCGCCCAAAGATCGGGCCTGCGAACCTGCGTGATCTGTTCGGACATCGCGCGGCGCCATGCGGCGATTTTGGCATGGTTGCCGGACATCAGCACATCAGGGATGGATTGGCCCTGCCATAGGGCGGGTTTGGTGTATTGCGGATGTTCGAGCAGCCCGTTGGCATGGCTTTCCTCGACCGCACTTTCGGCATTGCCCAGCACGCCGGGTAGCAGGCGAACGGTGGCGTCAATCATCGCTTGCGCGGCGATTTCACCACCGGTCAGGACGAAATCGCCCAAAGACACCTCGGTGATGCCGAAATGCTGGATCACCCGTTCATCGACGCCTTCAAAGCGGCCGCAAAGCAGGGTGACACCGTCCATCCGCGCCCAGTTGCGTGCCATGGATTGGTCAAACCGGCGACCGCGTGGCGACAGATAGACCAGTGGCATGATGCCTCTGGCGCTGTTGCGGGCCTCAAGTATCGCGGATTCCAGCACATCGGGGCGCAGGACCATGCCCGCACCGCCGCCCGCAGGTGTGTCATCGACATTGCGGTGTTTGCCGATGCCATGTGCGCGCAAGTCATAGGTTTGCAACTGCCACAGCCCGTCTTGCAGCGCGCGGCCGGTCAGGCTTTCGCCCAGCACGCCCGGAAAGGATTGCGGGAACAGGGTGATGATCTGCGCCATCCATGCGCCCGCCAGCGTTGGCGTATCGGTCATCAATTCACGCGGTTTCAGGGTCGCGCTGATCGATTTGCGGCCAATGGCGCGATGGGGTTCATCCGTCATTGTCGGGAAACAACCCGGCAGGCGGGTCAGCGATTATGCGGCCTGCGGCCAGATCAACGGTCGGCACGGCGGCTTGGGTAAAGGGCAAAAGCACGGTTTCGGCTTGCCCCGGCACGTGCAGTTCGAGGATCGCACCAGCGCCATGATCGACGACCGATTTGACCTGACCCAATTTGGTGCCGCCAGTGTCCAGCACTGTCATTCCGATCAGATCGGCGTAATAGTATTCATCATCCGGCAACGACGGCATCGTAGCGCGTTCGGCGTAAAGGGCGATGTTGCGCAGGGCGTCTGCATCTTCTTTGGTGACGACACCGGACAGACGGGCGGTGAAGCCGCCCTTGAGCTGGCCGGTCAGCACGACCTGCGTGATGCTGTCGCCGTTTTCGGTATAAAGAGGTGTGTAATCGGCGATGGCCATCGGGTCAGCGCAGAAGGATTTCAGCCGCACCTCGCCCTTGACCCCGAAAGAGCCGCCGATCATGCCGACGATAACGCGGTCATTCATTGATCATCTCCGCTGCGAGACAGATGTTGGATATCCAGAGTCCGCCACCGTTTTCGCAAATTTCCTGCTGGCCGCTGCGTTCATAGAGCATCCCCGCCACAAAGGCGAACATCACAAGGATGAAGGTGCGGAGCAAGCGAAACATCTGGTGGTTGGGGTGTCGCCCGGGTCAAGACCCGGGCAACGATCCGCCGCTTATTCTGCGGCGGCTTCCTCGGCGGGGGCGTTTGCGGCTTCTTCAGCAGCAGCCGCTTTGGCAGCTTTTTCTTCGGCGCGCTTGGTTGCGGCTTTGCCGGGTGTGCCTTTTTTCAGGTTGGCACGGTCTTTTTTCGGCAGCACGCCAGCAGTTTCGAGCATACGTGCAACGCGGTCTGTTGGCTGCGCGCCTTGGCCCAGCCAGTGCTGGATACGGTCCATATCCATGCGCACGCGGTCTTCGCTGTCTTTTGGCAGCATTGGCGCATAGGTGCCCAGTTTTTCGATGAAACGGCCATCGCGTGGCATGCGGCTGTCAGCAGCGACAATCGCGTAGTAAGGGCGTTTCTTGGAGCCGCCACGGGCGAGCCGGATTTTCATAGACATTTGAGTTCTCCTTTAAAAATGTCAGGGGGTGGCGGGGTGAACCCCGCCCTACGATTGGTGTTGTTTGTGATGTTGAATCACTTCCTGAATGATGAAGTTCAGGAATTTCTTGGCGAATTCAGGGTCCAGATCGGCCTGTTCCGCAAGATCGGTCAACCGTGCGATCTGGGCTGCTTCGCGCGCCGGATCGGACGGGGGCAGGGCGTGTTCGGCTTTGAGCCGGCCCACGGCCTGTGTGTGTTTGAAACGTTCGCCCAAGGTATAGACAAGGATCGCATCCAGCCGATCGATGCTGGCGCGGTGACCTTTGAGGATTTCGGCGGCGCGGGTGGTGGTGTCAGACATGCGCTTGTCCCTTCGGGTGGCGATAGACCAAAGTATCGGCGGCAGGGCCGGTCGCGGCT
>PUNR01000251.1 GCA_003551805.1 Loktanella sp. | reverse complement strand
GCGATGGCATAGCCCAGATTGGGGTCCTGCAACACGTCACCCCGGATTTGCGCGAACAACTGCACGGTAATCAGGCTTTGTGACGATCCGGTCAGCGCCTGCGCTGTGGCAATCGCGCCGAACGAATTGGCAAACAGCAGTGCGAAAGTGCCCAGCAGAGATGGCAGCAGCACGGGGATAGCCACCATGCGCCAATATTGCAGACTGGTGGCGCCCAGGCTTTGGGCGGCCTCGCTCCATTCGCGTTTCAGCCCTTCCAGCGCGGGGGTGATGATCAGGATCATCAGCGACATCTGGAAATACAGATAGACAAACACTAACCCCCAGAAACTGATCAGGTTAAAGCCGGAGGCATAGATATTGATCCCGAACCAGTCGCGCAGCAGCACGGTCACCAGACCCAACCGCCCCAATGTCGCGATAAAGGCAAAGGCCAGCGGCACGCCGGCAAAATTGGCCGCGACGCCGGAAAAGGTGACCATCGGGGCGCGCACCCATGCGGGCAGGCCACCGTGGATGACCGATGCGGCGACCAGAAATCCAAGACCCGCGCCAAGGGCGGCAGAAAAGAAACTGACACGGATCGACAGCCAGAAGCTGTTCATCAACCGTGGTTCAAACAGCTTGGCCATTGTCGCAAGTGTGAACCCGCCATCTGGTCCACGGAACGCGCCGATCACGATATTGACCGTCGGCAGCAGCAAGAACAACGCTGTGAAAGCCAGAAAGGGAATCACGCCGATCCAATTGGCAGCGGTCCGTGAAATATATGCGCCGCGTGCGGTGGGCATGAACATACCTTGATCGTCAGAAATAGACCTTATGCCCCGGATATGTGGTCCGGGGCATAAGGAAAATTGACAGCTTACTGCACCGCAGCGCCAACCACGGCATCCCACTGCGATGTCACGACATCGCGGTTTTCACCCTGCTGTTCGACAGTCGGGAATACGGCACGGCCATAGGGTTCCTGATCGGGCAACCGATCCAGCAATTCCTGCGGGATCAGGCCAGCCTCGTTCATCGGCACCTGACGGGCGACGGAACAATAGCCTTCCAGATAACCCAACTGACCTTCGTCAGAGAAGATATGTTCCATCCACAGCTTTGCCGCGTTCGGATGCGGTGCATAGGCCGAAATTGCCTGCACATAGACACCGGCCAGCGATGCGCCAGCGGGAATGATCACTTCGACCGGCGGGTTGCCTTCAAGGCTGTCACGCCATGCCAGCAGGTTGTAATCCCATGCTGCAACGATAGGCGTCTGGCCTTGGGCGATGGTGCCGGAGGCTGCGGTGACAGGCACAAAGTTACCGGCTGCGTTCAGTTCAGCAAAGAATTCCAGACCCAGTTCACCCGATTCCGTACCGGGCTCGCCACCGCGGGCCATGCCAGCGGACAGGATCGCCAGAATAGCCTGATTCGACGCACGCGGATCGCCGGTCAGGGCGACAGCATTGGCATATTCAGGCCGCAGCAGATCTTCCCAGTCAGTGGGCAGCGTGTCGATGATATCGGTGTTCACGCCCAGCGCCATCACGCCGTAATAGGCACCATACCACATGCCTTCAGGGTCTTTGATTGCGTCGGGGATCTGATCCCATGTCGACACTTTGTAGGGCTGGATCAGCCCTTCTTCGGCAGCGGCGGGGCCAAAGGACAGGCCCACGTCGAGGACGTCAGGCGCCTGCGGGCCCATGTTGCCACGGTTGGCGCGTACGGCTTCCAGTTCGTCTGCCGAACCGGCGTCGGGGTTCAGTTCGTTCACTTCAAGGAACGGGTATTTTTCCTTGAATGACGCAATGATGCCGCCGTAGTTGCACCAGTCATGGGGCAGGGCGATGGTGGTCAGCATCCCCTCGGCGCGGGCGCCTTCGATGATTTCCTCCATTGATTGGGCAGAAGCAAGGCTTGCGGACACAATAGCCGCGACGCTGACCGACCCGGTCAGCAATGTGATGAACTTCATCGAAGTCTCCGTTGCTAAATGATTGCTGCTGTAATGATCAGCACGCTGCCGTCGTTAATCACGCTTTGCAACAAATTTGTGATGGCCGGGTTCATCGCATTCGCTTGAACAAAAGCATGTCTTCGTAAAACCGTTCCATCCGTTCCATGCGTTCGCGGGTGTCCTGCCAGTTGGTGTCCTGAATTGCAGACAACAACGCCTCGACCAATGCGACCAGCGGCACGATGGTGTCCCACGCCGATGGCACCTCGATCTGGCTTGTCAGGATATGCTGCGCCACCCCCGCGCTGGGCGATACCCAGCGGTCGGTCAGCAGAACCACTTCGACCCCCTGTGCGCGGGCCAATTCTGCGAATTGCTGCATAGATGGCTCGTATCTGCGGATATCGAACACGACCAGCACATCGCCTTCTGACATATCCAGCAAGGCAGGCGGCCATGTGTTGGGCAGGCTGGACAGCAGCGTGACATCGGATCGCATCACATGCAGGGCGGTGGTGAAATATTCCGCAATCGACCGCGTCAGCCGCCCGCCGATCAGGTAAACCGACCGCGACTTGTCGGCCAGCAGGTCGCGGACCGCATCGAAAGCACGCAGGTCTTGCTGGCTTAACGTCTGATTCAGGTTCTCGATCACTCGCAGGGCAAATCGGTTCAGCGGATGGTCAATTTCTGACATATCCGCCCATTTTTCATGCTTCGCGATAGGCGAGGCCAGACGTTCCCCCATTTCCTCGTGCAGTTGAGCGCGAAATTCGGGGTATCCGCTGAACCCGATCTTGCGCACGAACCGCACGACAGTGGGGGCGGACACGCCCGCATCCTGCGCGATATCCGCCACCGTGCCCAGCACCGACAGCGGAAAGTTCGCCAGCATATGGCTGGCAAGTTGCCGTTCTGCGCGCGTCATTCCCGGCATGGCAGCGCGCAGGCGGTCCTCAATGGCTTGAAGCTGGGTCATCGGTCAATCCTGTTTGTTGCGCCATTATGTAACATATGTTTCAGAAATGAAAGAAAGGAAATATACTTGACACAAAATTACAAGCCGGTGCAGCCTTAACCCCAAGTTCACCTTCAACCTGCCGGGGATGCAGATGATGACAGGGTCAGATTGGGCAGGCGGCGTGATCGGCTGGACTCACTTGGGTGATCCGGGTGAAACGGCGCCCGGCGTGATCCTGATCTGCGAACATGCCTCGAACGATGTCACCCCGCCTTGGACAGATGCCGCCCCCGACCTGCTGGCATCCCATGCGGCCAGTGATCCGGGCGCTTTGGGGCTGGCCCGCGCGCTTGGCCCGCTTTTGGCGCAGCAACATGGCGGGGCAGAGCTGATCCATGCGCCCTTGTCGCGCCTGATCTATGATCTGAACCGCAGCCCCGACCGCCCCGATGCCTGCCCCACCCAGTCAGAGCTTTATCCAGTGCCGATGAATGCCGGCATCAGCGTGGCCGAGCGTTTGGCGCGGATGGAAAGCCTTTATCTGCCGTTCCATAACCTTGTCCGCGCCCGCATTGCCCGTGCGCTGGCCTTGGGTCAGCGGCCTGTTGTTCTGACCGTTCATTCCTTCTCACCGACATGGCATGGCATCCCGCGCAGCGTCGAATGTGGCGTGATCCATGACAACCTGCCCGCGTTGGCCCAGCGCATCGTGGCAGAAGCAGATGATCTGGGCCTGCGGACCGAGTTGAACGCGCCTTATTCGGCAGCGGATCATGTCACGCATACCTTGCGACTGCATGCCCTGCCTTACGGGTTGGACAATGCCATGCTGGAAATCCGCAACGACCTGATCGCCACGCCAGAGGCGCAGTCGGCCATTGCGTCCCGCCTTGCCCCCGTGCTGACCCGCGCCATTGCCCAGACGGTGGAGGTGCCATGCCCCGCCCTGTGATGGCCTATCTGCATTTCGTCGAGGCGGTGAACTACCGGATCGGGCGGCTGGCAATGTGGAGCCTGTTTGCCCTGATGGGCGTGCTGACATGGGGGGCCGTGGCGCGTGCAGGTTTTTCGCCCCAGATATGGACCGATGAAATGGCGCAGTTTCTGCTGCTGGGCTATTTCATGCTGGGGGGTGCCTATGCCTTGCAGATGGGGTCGGCGGTGCGGATGGACCTGCTGTATTCCCGCTGGTCGGACCGGACCAAGGCCGCCGTTGATTGCATCACCATTTTCACCCTGATCGTCTATCTTGGTGTCCTGCTGTGGGGCGGCATCGAAAGCACGCAATTCGCGCTGGAATACGGCGAACGGCGGCGCGGTTTGTGGCGGCCTTATATGGCACCGATCAAGATCATTATGTGCATCGGGATCGTGCTGATGATCCTGCAATGCACCGCATTTCTGATCCGCGACATTGCGACCTTACGGGGCATCAAGATCGCGGAGCGAGATACCAATGCCCTATGAAATGATCGCCGCCCTGATGTTCGGGTCAATGCTGGCCGTGATGCTGACAGGTCAGCGGATGTTCGGCGTGATCGGCTTTGTCGCGGTGGTCGCGGCGATCTGGCTATGGGGGGATCGTGGCGGGCATGATCTGGCTTTTGCCCAGACCATCAAGCTGATGAACTGGTTCCCGCTGATGACGCTGCCGATGTTCATTTTCATGGGCTATGTGCTGTCGGAAAGCAAACTGGCCGATGATCTTTACCGGATGTTCCACGTCTGGTTCGGCCCTGTCCCCGGCGGCCTTGCCATCGGGACGATCCTGCTGATGGTGCTGATTTCCGCGATGAACGGGCTAAGCGTGGCAGGCATGGCGATTGGTGCGACCATCGCGCTGCCGGAATTGCTGAAGCGGAATTATGACAAGCTGATGGTGACAGGCGTGATTCAAGCGGGCTCGTCCCTTGGCATCCTTGTGCCGCCATCCGTTGTTCTTGTGCTTTACGCCATGATCGCGCGCCAGCCTGTGACGCATCTGTGGGCGGCGGGGCTGCTGCCGGGGCTGATGCTGGCGGTCTTGTTCATTATCTACATCTGGCTGCGCTGCCGGATGAACCCCGCGCTTGGCCCCGTGATCGACCCCGACGAACTCGCACAAGTCACCAAGCGTGAAAAATACATGCTGCTGTTGGCGGGCCTGATGCCTTTGGGCATTTTTGCGGTGATGATGGTGCCGTTTGTGATGGGCTACACCCGTCTGGTCGAAAGTGCCGTGGTCGGCGCGATTGCCGCCTTGCTGGTCAGTGTCGCCAAAGGGCGGATGACATGGGCCATTCTGGAAACATGCACCAAGAAAACCCTCGCTATTTCCTGCATGTTCCTGTGGATCATCCTTGCCGCGCTTGC
>PUNR01000187.1 GCA_003551805.1 Loktanella sp. | reverse complement strand
AGCCGTGGCATCCTCTGCCGCATCTGTATCGTCATCAGCCAAAACCTCTGTCTCGGGGGTGTCGTCGCTGCCATCAAGAACTTCTGATATACGCTGGCGCAGGCTAAGTTTGCCATCGACATGTGACGCCTCGACCTCGTGGGTTGTTACCTCGCGCGTTAGTGTCACCAGCGCTGCCAGCGTGTTTTCATCGGCGCCGGTATCCAGCGCATCGGGGTTTTCTGCCAGTTGGTGGAAGTAGTCGGCGACTTTTTTCAAAGTGCCGACAGTGTCGTCGAACCCTTCCAGCCGGCACGAAAACGTCCCGAAGGTCACATCGAGTATTTGTCGTTTCTCGGTCATCGGAAAAACCCTTTTTCATGGTGGATTGCTGGCCGGTTCACTACCGCACAGAATCACGTTAGATCGATAGGACCCCAAGATTGTGACCTTATTAGGGAATGATCGTGCATAGGACCGACTATCATGCCAACTGACATCATTGTGTCCACAACCGGTGCGATCTGCCTGGTCGGCGCGGCAACGGTCACGGATGCAGCTTTTGCTGCCGTTGCACCTTTGGTGGACGGGTTTGTCGGTGTGGATGGCGGGGCGGATCACCTGCATCTGCGCGCAATAACACCCAAGGCAGTGATCGGGGACCTCGACAGCCTGTCTGAACAAGCGCGCGCCGGTTTCGCAGACCTGTTGCACCACATCACCGAACAGGAAACCACCGATTTCGAAAAGGCGCTGACCCGTGTTGCTGCGTCAAAAATCATCGCACTGGGCTTTACCGGCGGGCGGATGGATCACGCATTATCGGTGCTCAACGTCATGGCACGTCACGCGGGTCGGGCGGTGTTTTTGGTTGATACCGACGACATATCCTATTTGGCCCCACAAGGCGACAGCGCGATGACGCTGCCGCAAGGGGCGCGGGTATCGCTGATGCCTTTGGGGGATGTACGGGCCTCTGTCACTGGCGTGAAATGGCCATTCACCGATTGGGCGCTGCATCCGGCGGGGCGCAATTCGGCCTCTAACATGGCGACGGGCGGTGTCGTGCGGATATCAGCGCAAGGTCCGCTTCTGGTCACACTGCCGCGGGCACATTTGGTCGAGGCCGTGACAAACGGCGTTCGCGCAGAATGATGTAAAGGCCCGCCCCGATTGTGATGCAGATACCAATTGCGGCCAGACCATTAGGCAGGTCGCGAAAAATCAGCCAGCCCAAGAAGGTGCCAACCGGAATCTCCAGATATTGCATCGGTGCAAGGGTGGATGCGGGCGCAAACCGCAGGCTCCAGGTCATGAACAGATGCGCCAATGTGCCGATAATGCCAAGTGCGGCCAGCAATCCCCATCCATAGGTATCCAGCCCGAAATCGAAATCACCGCGCGCCGCAGGCACCAGCGCCAGCACCGGCACCATAATCAGCACTGCCTGAATGCCACTGATCGCCTGCAACCGGATCGGGTCCAGGGCGCGGGCGACACGGCGGGTCACCATCATGAACAGCGCAAAGGCCAGTGCTACGCCCAATGGCAACAGCGCCGGTGCGCCGACATCCACAAAATTAGGCTGGATCACCAGCAAAGTCCCAATAAACCCGACAGCACAGGCGGCCAAACGGTGGCGGCCCACCTCTTCGCCCATAAAGAAATGGCCAAGGATCAGCATGATAAACGGCATGACGAAAACAATCGCCAGCGCATCGGCCAACGGCAGATAGCGCAGGGCGGAAAACATCAGCCCGATCCCCAGCATATGCAGCACGGTACGCAGCAGGGTCAGCCCTAGCAAACCCGCCGGCAACCGCAGGCTCTGACCGCCTGCCCAGACCAGCGGGACCAGCATAATTGCCTGTATCGCAAAGCGCGCAAAGACCAGCACACCAAGCGCCAGAACCCCGCCCAGCAATTTCGCCACGCTATCCCCCAGCGGGGCCAGCACGCAAAACACCAGCATTAAGAGAATGCCCAAAAAGGGCCGGTCATCATTCATTTCGGCACGCTAGCGCGCAGTCGGCCGCATGACAACATCATCGTCAGAGCAAAAATATCCCCGCCGGAGGCATCCCCGATTGTTCAACAATTGGGGACATTCACCGCCAGCCCCCCCAATGCTGTTTCTTTGTACTTCTCGCTCATATCCGCACCTGTCTGGCGCATCGTCTCGATGGCGACGTCAAGTGCTACCAGATGCTGCCCATCCCCGCGCAAAGCCAGCGACGCCGCCGACACCGCCTTGATCGCGCCTAGGCCGTTACGCTCGATACAGGGGACCTGCACCAGCCCTTTGACCGGATCGCAGGTCATGCCAAGGTGATGTTCAAGCGCGATTTCCGCGGCATTCTCGACCTGTTCAGGGGTGCCGCCCAAAACCGCCGCCAACGCCGCCGCGGCCATCGCTGCGGCACTGCCGACCTCTGCCTGACAGCCGCATTCAGCCCCCGAAATCGACGCATTGGCCTTGATCAGCCCGCCAACCGCTGCCGCTGTCAGCAAAAATTCAGGCACGCGGGCGGTTGTGGCGCCCGGCACATGATCCAGCCAATAGCGCATCGTCGCAGGTACCACGCCAGCCGCGCCATTGGTCGGGGCGGTGACGACCTGCCCACCAGCGGCGTTTTCTTCGTTCACGGCCATCGCATAGGTGGACATGTAATCGTTGATCGTGTGCGGCGCGGTCAGGTTCAGCCCGCGTTCGGCCATCAGCGCGGTGTTAATCCCCTTGGCCCGTCTGCGGACCTTCAAACCACCGGGCAGGATGCCATCTGTGGCAAGGCCGCGGTCAATACAAGCGTTCATTACTTCCCAGATACGCATCAGGCCGCCGTCCAGATCAGCGGCAGACATCCGCGTCAGTTCGTTGGCGCGTTTCATCGCGGCGATGGATTTGCCGCTGGTCCGGGCCATCTGCAACATTTCCGCCGCTGTGCGGAACGGATAAGGCACAACAGGGCCGGTGTCGGCGGCAGTGCCTGCGGCCAGTTCGTCCGCTGTGACCACGAAACCGCCACCGACGGAATAATAGATCACTTGCGTGATGACATCGCCCTGCGCATCAACGCCTGACAGGATCAGCCCGTTGGCATGCCCTGGCAGGGCAGGGCCGTAATCGAACAGGATATCGCTTGCCGGATCAAAACGCAGCAGCCCAAGCCCCGCGGGTTGTACATTGCGGTCCTGCCTGATGCGGTCCAGTTCGGCCTGCGCAAGGGTAGCGTCGTAATCATCCGCGCGCATCCCCGCCAGCCCAAGGATGACTGCGCGATCCGTCGCATGACCCACGCCGGTAAAGGCCAGCGATCCGTGCAACGACGCGCGGACACCTGCTACCGCAAAAGGAAGCGCACGCAGATGGTCAAGGAATCGCGCCGCTGCCACCATCGGCCCGATTGTGTGGGATGACGACGGGCCGATCCCCACTTTGAACATATCGAAGACAGACAGGAACATCTTGTCCCCCTTTTGCTGGTGCCTGTATCCTTGCTAGGGCCATGACGTGAAAGGGCACGGGTCAAAAACGACCGCCGTCCTGCGGGTTGCGGCACCGGCGGAATTGTGGTCTCGCACCTTGGCATCAAAGCGCCTATAAGCGCGGCAACAAAAGCGGAGCCTGCCCATGCCCAAAGAATTATCACCCATTGAGACCGCCAAATTCGTCGCCGCCAAACAGGCCACGCAATACGTGCAATCCGGCATGAAAGTCGGGCTTGGCACCGGGTCAACGGCGGAATGGCTGGTGCGCTGTCTGGGCGAAATGGTCCGCGATCAGGGCTTGCAGATCAAGGGTGTGCCAACTTCGGTGCGGACGGCAAAGCTGGCCCGCGATCTTGGTATCGACATCATCACGCTGGATGACGCGAAATGGCTCGACCTGACAATTGACGGCACCGACGAATACGACGACAAACTGCACCTGATCAAAGGCGGCGGCGGCGCGCATCTGCGCGAAAAGGTTGTGGCTTCGGCCAGTGACCGGATGATCGTCATTGCCGATGCAACCAAGCAGGTCGCGACCTTGGGCGCATTCCCCTTACCGGTCGAGGTGCTGCCCTTCGGGATGCGCACCACCCGCACCCTGATCGAGGAAACGCTGATCGGTGCCGATGTCCTGGGCCGCGAAGTCACCCAGCGGATGCAAGGCGATGCGCCTTTTGTGACCGATGAAGGTAATTTCATCCTTGATCTGCACCTGAACCGGATCGGTGATCCGCGCGATCTTGCGATCGTGTTAACCCAGATCCCCGGCGTGGTCGAAAACGGGCTTTTCATTGACATCTGCGACGTAGTGATCGTCGGTCATGGCAACGGAAAGGTCGAAGTGCGCGATATCACGAATGATACCCGCGACGTCGTGCAATTCGACGTTCAGGATGATACCAACCTGTTCGACAGTGTTTCTGACTAAACCCAAGGACGCGTGATGACTTTTGACTATGATCTTTTTGTAATCGGTGGCGGCTCTGGCGGGGTGCGTGCCGCGCGTGTGGCTGCGGCAACGGGTGCAAAGGTCGCATTGGCCGAAGAATTCCGCATGGGCGGCACCTGCGTGATCCGTGGCTGCGTGCCCAAAAAGCTGATGGTCTTTGCGTCGGGCTATGCGGAAATGTGCGATGATGCGCAGGCGTATGGGTGGGATGTCACCTGCGGTGCATTCGATTGGCCAAAGTTTCGCACGCAGTTGCACAAGGAACTTGACCGTCTGGAAGGCATCTACCGCAAACTGCTATCAAATTCCGATGTCGAGATTTTCGACGCCCGCGCCAGCCTGAAAGACGCCCATACCGTCACATTGTCGACCGGGCAGGATATCACCGCCAAGCATATCCTGATCGCCACAGGTGGCCGTCCGGTGTTGCCCGACATTCCGGGGGCGGAACTCGGGATCACCTCGAACGATATTTTCTTGCTGGATGAACTGCCGAAATCGATCCTGATTGTCGGTGGCGGTTATATCGCGTCGGAATTTGCGGGCATCCTGAACGGTCTTGGTGTCAAGGTCACGCAATTCTACCGTGGTGCGCAAATCCTGCGCGGCTTTGATGACGAAGCACGCGGGCTGGTTGCCGAAGGCATGCGCGACAAAGGTGTCAATCTGCATCTGGGCACCAATATCGTCGAAATGCGCGCCGCAACCGACCAAGACCTGACCGGCGAAGGCATGTCCGCCCCGATCGAGCAAGGCAAACCTACCTCTGTCAGCAGCGGCGAACCGGTCAAGGGTATTTGGGTCAAGGCCACCAATGGCAACGAGGCGATCTATGATCAGGTCATGT
>PUNR01000166.1 GCA_003551805.1 Loktanella sp. | reverse complement strand
CCGGATTGTCGGCGCGAACAACCCGACCGGCTGATACCCCCATGACCCGTCAAACGGAAATTCTGACACTGGCATCAGCTCGATATGGGTAAAGCCCATGTGTTTGACATAGCCCACCAGATCGCGCGCCAATTCACGATAGGACAAAGGCCGCCCGCCATCGTCATAACGCCGTCGCCATGACCCCAGATGCACTTCGTAGATCGTAATTGGCGCGGCCCGATCCGCGCGCGCCGCACGCTCGGCCATCCAACCTGCGTCTTTCCAGCCATAACCTGCGATATCACGCACTACCGATGCCTTGTCCGGCGGGTGTTGCGATCCAAAGCCAACCGGATCAGCCTTGCGCCTTGCCACGCCGTCGCATCCCAGAACTTCGTATTTGTAGACCGTGCCTTCGCCGATATCGGGCAAAAACATCTCCCAAAAACCGGACCCGCCGATACGGCGCATCAGATGCCGTCGTCCGTCCCAAAAATTGAAATCCCCCACGACCGATACCCGCCGGGCATTAGGTGCCCAGACCGCAAAATGGGTGCCAGTGACATTTTCATGGGTGCAGACATGGGCACCCAAAGCCCGCCAAAGCTCTTTATGGGTGCCTTCGCCCAGCAAGTATTCGTCGAATTCCGACAGGACGGGACCAAAGGCATAGGGGTCAAGATGTTCCGTCGACCTGCCGTCTTCAAAAGTAACGCGCAGCCGGTAATCCCCGTCCGGCACCGGCCCGCTAAAAAGATCACCGGCAATGCGCGGCAGATCATAAGCTACCGTACCGACCAAAGCCGCAACCTGCATCGCGTCCGGCTGGAAAACGCTGGCGCAGCGCTGACCGCCGATGATGTGGCAGCCCAGCACATCATAAGGTTGCAGGTGCTGACCATTACCCAGCGCAGCGGCATCCGCGTCAGAAGGGGCGGCGCCTTGTAGCGTCGATGAACTGGTGTGACTGGACATCAGCAATGCTCCTGCAGTTTGCACCAGCAGACACTAAGACTAATGCAGTTTCCATCACTATCATTGCTGGGCAACTTCCCCGCCACAAAGTTCAGGGCGTTGGGACACTAAACAGGCTATTACGTCCCATTCGGTATGAAAAACCGACAGAGGCGCGCTTTTGCGGTCCCTTACCCTCGACTGTCTTACGGGTTGGTCAGTATTCCAAAGCTTCACGCACTTTCGCAGCAAGCTCTGACCGTCGGTAGGGTTTGCTTAAGAAATTGACGTCCCGATCAAGCCGCCCATGATGAACGATCGCGTTTTCAGAATAGCCCGATGTGTAAAGCACCTTCAAATCGGGGTGGATGATCTGCGCGGCCTCTGCGATTTGGCGGCCATTCATTCCCCCGGGCAAAACGACGTCGGTTAATAGCAGGTCGATATCTGGTCTACGACGCAGTATTTCCAGCGCGGGCAACCCCGCTGATGCCGTCAGAACCTTGTAACCCAGCCCGGTCAACTGCGCCGTTAGCTGGTGCAAAATCAACACGTCATCCTCGACCACCAAGATCGTTTCTTTCCCGCGCAGCAGGGCAACGCTTTCCGTGTTGGTATCTTTCGCCACTTCGTCGCCCAAATATCTGGGGAAATACAACTTGACCGTCGTGCCTTCATCAAGTTCCGAGTAAACTCTGATGTGACCACCAGTCTGCTTGACGAAGCCGTAGACCATGCTTAGCCCTAGTCCGGTTCCCTGCCCGACCGACTTTGTTGTGAAAAACGGCTCGAACAGGCGGTCAATATGATCCTTGGGGATGCCGCGGCCTGTATCACTGATCGCGATTACAACGTATTGCCCCGCTGTCAGTTCAGGTTCGTTCAAGACATAACCATCATCAAGTGCCGCATTCCACGTCTCGACGGTTAACAATCCGCCGTCAGGCATCGCATCGCGCGAATTGATCGCAAGGTTAAGGATAGCGGTTTCCAGCTGGCCGGGGTCAACTTCTGTCGACCACAGGCCATCGGCAAGGGCTGTTTCGATGTTGATGTTCTCGCTCAGGGTGCGGCGCAGCATGTCCTCGATGCCCGCAATTGCCGAATTGACAGCGATCACCTGCGGTTGAAGCGGCTGCTTGCGCGAGAATGCCAGCAATCTGTTCGTCAACTCGGCACCACGATCTGCCGCAATAGCGCTCATATCGGCAAAACGGCGCAGGTGACTGCCTTCTTCAAGACTGTCCTGAAGCAGTTCGGTCGTGCCCATGATAATCGTTAAAAGATTGTTGAAATCATGCGCCACGCCGCCGGTAAGCTGCCCGATGGCCTGCAGTTTTTGTGACTGGCGCAACCGGTCTTCCATTTCGAGCCGGCGCGAGATGTCGGACAAACTGCCCAGAACGCGCACGGCATGGCCAGTATCGTCGCGGATAGTAAGGGCGCGACTTTCGACATCAGCCCAACTACCGTCAGCGCGCTGAAAACGGTACTGATCCTGAAGCGCGTCAATTTCCCCGCGCAGCAACTTTTCAATCAGCGCATCGACACGTTCTTCATCGTCGGGGTGAACGTGTTTGCGCCAGACGGACGGTACAAGCCCTTCTGGGTCAGGTTGATGGCCGAACAGATTGACCATCCCTTCGCTCCACCAGATATGACCGCGGGCGATATCCCATTCCCACACGGCGCTTCCGTTGGCATTGGCGACCATGCGAAAACGGGTTTCGGATAGGCGCAGTGCTTCTTCCACGCGCCGGCGTTCGGTAATATCGCGCTGGATGGAAACGTAATGCGTGACTGATCCTGCATCGTCCGCCAGCGGCACGACATCAAGCTCCAGCCAGAATTCGCGACCCGACTTTGTATAGTTGATCAATTCGGCCCGCACGGGGGAATTTTGTTCAACGGCCCGCTTGATCCGGTCCAGCTCTGCCTGCTGCGTTTTAGGGCCCTGTAGGAAGTATGGGCGCCTGCCGATCGCTTCGTCGGGCGTGTAGCCTGTGATACGCTCGAACGCGTCGTTGACGTAGATAATCGTGTCATGTTTGCTAGGGTCACTGACGCCGCTGTCGGCAATGATGACGATATCGTTGATTTGCGCTGTTGCGGCCTCTAGCAAGCGCAATTGTTCGGTGCGACGCAGATCATCGGTAATATCCGAAAAATAAACGGCAAGACCTGTCGGTATGGGATGGACGTTGACACGGAACGTGCGGTCAAACGGCGCATAATATTGTTCAAACCTTACTGTTACGCCGGTTTCGAAGGCGCGGGCATATTCAGTTTCTGTCATACTGCCCGCAAGATCTGGGAAGGCTTCAATGACAGTGCAGCCGATAAGCGCGTTCCGGTCGCGGCGCATCAGTTCTTCGGCTTTGGTGTTCAGATAGGTATACCGCCAGTCCCGGTCGAGCGTGAAAAAAGCGTCGCCTATGTTTTCAAGCGTTTCGGCCAAACGGCGGTCCAGTTCGTTGGCTTTTTGTTGGGCAACTGCCAGTTCTGTGATGTCCTGCATCGCCCCCTGCACCGCCACGATCTTGCCCGACTTATCGCGGACCGGCTCTCCGACGGACCGCACCTGGATAAGATTTCCCTTGGCCGTAATCAGGTTGCGGACATCGTTGAACGGGATTCCATGTTCGGCACAATCCTGAAAAACCTTCTGCGCCATTTCCTGTTCTTCGGGCGCAAAATAATTGATCCCGCCGTGATAGGTCGGGGCTGCGCCGGGTGGCAGTTCGTGGATTGCAGCGGTTCCGTCTGTCCATGCCACTTTCTGGTTTTCTAGCGTCACACGCCAGCCGCCCAGCTTGACCGCCCGCCCGGCAATTTCCAACAACAGCTCGGTTTCTTCGGCCCGTTCGCGCATCGCAACATGTTCCGAGATATCCTGGAAAGACCCTTGAATAGCGACGATCTGGCCTGCCGCGTCGCTATCTGCTTCGCCAGTGACGCGGACCCAGACCCTGCGGTCGGTGGCCGTAATGATCTGAAGCGTCTCGTCGAACGGCTGACCATGATCAATACAATCCCGCACGACGCTTGTGATCCGGTCGCGATGTTCGGGGATATAATAGCTGATACCGTCAGCCATATTCGGCGAATATGCATCCGGTTCGTCGTGGATACGGGCTGTCTCGGTTGACCATATCACGCGGTCGGCCATCACGTCGTATCGCCATGCGCCAAATTTTGCCAAGGCCCCGGCCATTTCAAGTGTCCGGTTTGCCTGCGCAAGAGCGTTTACAGCTTCAACCCTTTTCGTGACATCCCGTGCGGCGATCAGTTCCGCACGCAGGCCCTGGTGCATCATGGTGTGACCGGTGATTTCGACGTAAATGATCGTTCCGCATTTCGTCAGATGCCGCCACGTCCCCGCCTCGTCCCGGCCTTCTGTGACCCCCGCAACACTGGCATTCAGCGCTGGCAGGTCCTCTGCGGGGCGGATATCTGCGATCGTCATCGACAGAAATTCTGCGCGGGAATATCCGTATTTGGCGACCGCGGCATTGTTAACGTCCAAAAAGCGCAGTGTTTCCAGATCGTAGATCCACATAGGGTCCGGATGGGATAGGAAAAAAATATCACTGGCTGTATCCAACTCTTGCCCCTTCCGTTCATGAGCGTTTCAACGCAGTAGGCAAATCGCAGAGCAACGTCTTGGTGTTTCGCGACAAAGCGTGCCTGACCGTTATGTGGTACCTGACCACCACAGGCCGTGTTTTACAAGGTTGGCAAGAAAGCGCGTGCCTTCTGTCGGGTGTTTGGGTCCCGCATCGGATATGACGGCCTTTCGCCACTCGCGCACGCGACGAATGGTGACATCGCGTGTCAAACTTTGTATCACTGTATTGTTACAACAAGATTTTCGGACATATCGCGCAACTCGTACAAGTAAACGGTGACAATCAAAAAAACAAACAATCCTGAGGGTTTTCATGCAAGCAAGTACCAAAAATGAGCCTGCTGAAGTACTGGTTCTAGAGGATGATAAAGAGATCTGCGACCTGATCGACTTCAACCTGAGTGCGGCAGGGTTCAAGGTGAAAACGGTTGAAACAATACGGGATGCTCGCCTTGCGCTGTCGCTTGCCGACTTTGACCTGATGATTACAGATGTGCGCTTACCAGATGGAAACGGCCTCGAGTTTTCCCGCGAAATCATGACCACGTCTAAGATGGGTATCATCGTGATGACGTGCGCGGGCGACGAGATTGACCGGATCGTCGGCCTCGAACTTGGCGCTGACGATTACATCAACAAGCCTTTTCACCAACGTGAACTTGTCGCCCGCGCACGCGCCGTCCTGCGACGGCTTCGTCAGTTGAACACGTCGGATG
>PUNR01000244.1 GCA_003551805.1 Loktanella sp. | reverse complement strand
AGACGCGGCCATGGAAGCGATCTGACACCTTCCACGGTCACCAAGGAGTTCGCGATAGAGAGGACAACATGGAACGGAGATAATACGCCCCCAGAGGCTGACGGCCCTTAAGGTCGTTATCGACCTATCCGCTAATGAGACCAAGGCGCGTGCGGAACCCCATCAAGGACACGGCCCGCGAGCCGATCAACAGGCCGGATACATATGCGCGATCTCCGAAATCGTGCCAACTCTCGGTTGCAAACAGCAGCCGATACATACAAAAGGGCCGTCGGCTTCAATCGTGCTGCTGTGCTGCTGTGGCTGAATACCAAAAACCACGATGCGCCCACCTTAGCAGAGCTAAAACTACCTGATCAGGCTCTGTCAACTGGGTGGTCTGACAGTACTGGCCCATTTCATGATCAGATGATCCACCATCAGCCCAATGGTTGCCACGGCAAGGCCAAGTACCAGTCCTTTGCCAACATCGGCTGATGACAAGGCACGCTGCATTTCCTGACCAAGGTCCTGTGTCCCGATGAAGGCCGCAATGATGACCATGAAAAGCGAGAACATGACCGCCTGATTGACCCCAACCATGATGGTGGGCAACGCGATCGGCCACAGCACGTGGCGCCGTATCTGGCGCCGTGTCGCGCCAGACATTCCGGCTGCTTCCACCAGACCCAATGGCACGCCGCGCAACCCTTCGATCGTGTAGCGGACCAAAGGGATCGCGGCGAAAAGCACCACGGCACCGACTACGGCCACGTCGTTCACGCCGAACAGCATGATCATCGGGATCAGATAGATGAAACTGGGAAAGGTCTGCATCGAGTCGCAGATCAACAGCACTCTGCGCGACCTGGCATCACTGCCTGTCGCCCATATGGCAGTCGGAAAGGCCAGCAGCGCTGCGATCACGACCGAGACGACGACCGTGTAGACGGTGATCATCGTGCGGTCCCACCAGCCCGAAATCGCGATGTAGCCGAAGAAGGCCACACAGATGACCGCAGAGCGACGTCCCCCGACTGCATATCCAACAGCGGCCAAAAGCGACAGCACCGCCGCGAAGGGCATCCACAGAAATGCATCGCGAATTGGAATGAACACCCAGACGATCAGGAACCAGCGCAGCCAGTCGGTCACCGGATAGATGGCGACGATCACGCGGTCCATCACGACATCGATCGCCGCGCCGACAGAAAAGCCTTGCCCGCGCCCGATCTCGGCAAGAAGCGGGAAAACCTGCGACAGACCGCCGGCAAGGATCACCAGCACCAGCCAGACCAGCGACAGGCGGTAGCGTTCATGCCAAGGCATGCCGCGCGGGACGTGGACCGGCTGGCGCAGCGCCCAGGCCCGCGTGAAACGATCAAGTGTAATGGCGAGCAACACGATCGTCAGGCCTATTTCGATCGACTGACCGATGCGAAGCGCCTGCAACAACTGTAGCAGCTTCTGCCCCAGTCCCGGCATCCCGATGAAGCTGGCAAGAACCACCATCGCCAGACATTGCATGATCACCTGATTGACCCCGATCAGGATATCGGTGCGCGCCGTGGGCAGGCGGGTGCGCAGCAAAAGCTGCCAGCCCGTCGCACCGCACATCTTCCCGCTTTCGATGACCTCATCCGGCACCTTTTGCAGTCCGAGCAAGGTCATGCGGATCATCGGAGGCACCGAGAAGATGATCGTCACGATGGCCCCTGCCTTTGGCCCCACGCCGATGAAGACGACGACCGGGATCATGTAGGCGAAGTGCGGAAGCGACTGCGCGATGTTGAGGATCGGGTTCAGCACCGCCGCCAGCCTGCGCGAGCGCCATGCGGAAATACCCACCAGCAGCCCGAGCAGGACCGACACCGGGGCCGCGACGACGATCACCGAAAGCGTCTCCATCGCCCATTGCCATTGCCCCATCAGGGCGACCCACAGGAATGTTGCGCCAGCCAGGACAGCAAGCTTCGTGCCGCCCAAGCCGTAGCCGATGACGGCGGCGGTGATCGCAACGACCGACCACGGGATCGGGCCGAGCCAAGGCCATCTGTTTTTGCCGTAAAGCAGGTTCGCGGTGACATCGAGAAGCGTCTCAACGCCACCTGCTATGCTGCGCGTGACCGCGAGCATCCCCATGTCGTCGCGCAGAAAATCGAAAAATGCGTTGATCCAGTCAGCCAGTGGCAGGATCATCCACTCCGGCGGACGGATCAGGCTGTCGGGAAGCATGCCGCGTCCCAGCGCCATGGTGATGGCAGCGGCAACTAGGATGACGACGATACTCAGGCGCTGGTTTCGTGCCGCCGGTTGTGCGACATATGCCAAGAGTGCATTCATGTGCGGGTGCCCACCACCAGATCAAGCGCGTCCTGCCGGTCCAGCATTCCGATGATCTTGCCGTCCGCCCCCTCGACGGGCAGGATGTCGCGGTCATCGTCCACCAGCGTCCGGGCCAGTTCGTGCAGCGTGCTGTCGGCCAGCACTGCGTCGCCATTTGCTGCGATGCCGGCGATCCCTTGCACCATCATTGCGCCAGCGCGCACGACGCGGGCCTTGTCGATGTTTTCCGTGAACTTGGCGACATAGGGTGTGGCGGGTTCAAGCACGACCTTTTCCGGAGTATCGCACTGGACCACGATCCCATCCTTCATGATCGCGATTCGGTCCGCGAGGCGCAATGCCTCGTCGAAATCATGGGTGATGAAAACGATGGTCTTGCCCAACCCGGCCTGGAGACGCAGAAATTCCTCCTGCATCTCGCTGCGGATCAGCGGGTCTAGCGACGAGAAGGGTTCATCCAGAAACCAGATGTCCGGCTCGATGGCGAGACTGCGGGCAATCCCGACGCGTTGTTGCTGGCCGCCCGACAGTTCATGTGGAAAGTGATCTTCGCGTCCCGCGAGGCCGACAAGCTCGATCACTTCAAGCGCGCGGTCGCGGCGGTCGTGCCGATCCTGACCGCGCATTTCGAGCGGGAAGGAAACGTTGCCCAGCACCGTGCGGTGCGGCAGCAGTCCGAAATTCTGGAACACCATGCCCATCTTGTTGCGCCGAAGTTCGATCAGCGCCCTTTCGGACAGCGCGCCGATGTCCTGCCCGTCGACCTTGATGGTGCCGCTGGAGATGTCGAGAAGGCGCGACATGCACCGCAGCAGTGTGGATTTACCCGATCCCGACAACCCCATGACGACAAGAATCTCGCCCGGAAAGACATCCAGTGTCACATCCCTCACCGCGGCCACGTATCCGGCCGCTTGCATCGTCTCGGGATCGGGAGTGTCCTGCATGCCGGACATGTAATCTGCCGGAGCGGGGCCAAAAAGCTTCCAGACATTCTGGCACGAGATGACGGGTTGTTGCGCGATCATGGATAGTCCTTAAAGAAATTTAAATGGTCTCCGCCCTGCATTTCCGGGCGGAGACAATACTTACTGGCGGTATCAGTCGGTCCAACCGGTCCAGATGTCGGCATTCTGTTCCAGCCAATGGGTCGCGGCATCTTCAGGTTCCATCCCCTCGATGTCGACAAGGCGCGCCATTTCGGCGATCTGCGGATTGGTGAAGTTGACTTCGGTCAGGACCGCGTAGGCCGTCGGCCACTTGTCTTCCATTCCGTCCCAGGCGGCTTTCTTCAGATAACCATCCGCAGGATTTCCGCAGTCATATACCGCGTCCGGGTTCGGCCCCAGCGCTGGATCGGTATCGCAGCCCGTTTCCCAGGCAGGAAACTCCACGAACTCGCCGGGCCAGACCGCTTCGGCGAAATTCGGCGTCCAGTTGAATAGCACGATAGGCTCACCCGTGCGTTCCGCAGCGGCGAGCGACGCCCAAAGCGCGGCAGCGGACCCGGCGTTGATCACGACGAAGTCCATGTCGAGTGCGTCGACACGTTCCTGATCATGCTTCAACCAGTCCACCGGCCCGCCAAGGAACCGACCTTTTTCACCCGTTTCCGGTGTTGCAAAGACGGCGGCACAGTCATTCAGCGCCTCCCAGTCAGGAAGGCCGGGGCAAGCGTCCTTGGTCCACATGGGGTACCACCAGTCTTCACGCGTCACGGCATCATGCTCGCCGACAGAGTGGATTCCGCCCTTTTCGACCGCGGCGTCAAAGGACGCGCCGTAAGCGCCTTCCCAGACCTCGACCCCAAGTGCGACATCGCCCAGCCTGATCGACTCGTAGACGGCCTGACTGTCCGTCGACACGTATTCGACGTTGGTGCCGACTGAACCGAAGATCTGTCCGACGATATGGCTCATCACAATCTGGCTGGACCAGTTGTGGGTCGGAATCACAATGGGATCACTCGAATCGGCACTGGCAATGGTAGCCGTCATCGCAGTCACGGCGGCACTCGCCATGAGCATGTTCATTCTTGTCATTTGTCGTTCCCTCTTTCGTGCAGACGCACCGCAAGCGGTGTCAGGCGCGCTGCCATTTCAGAAACGAATACGGTCGAACAGCCGTGCAAGATTATTGCAGACGCGTGTCCGTTTACAGCACTCTAAGGTGCAACCTCTATTGTTCGTTTCCCGCCGGTGAATACCCGGGCTTGATGCGTGACCAATGTAGATGACCAAGCGCACTTTCTTCATTGCTGACGTATCGCGATCCTGCGTGCGGAACTTCAGCAATGTGTCGCAAACGTCCTGACCTGAACTTTCGGTGCAGGATACCGCAGGGGCACCAATACCATCACAGAGGTAAAATTCACAACCCGTGGTTCAATATATTGCGGATATCACAAAATATAGTTGCCGAGCCGGATCCCCTCGAGCAATTTGAGTTCATCCTTGCAAGGTCGTGGAGTAGGGCGTTGATGGTGCAATAATCAGTTTCTCCTTTGGAAGCTGCATCTCCTAAAAGTTTGCTGGTGTAGCGAATGACCTATTTGACCGTTAGGGCGCTTATCTTACTTTCCAATATGGGTGGTCGTGTAAATGGTACCAGCGGTCCGAAGCTTCTCGCTTTTCCCTGCGCAAACGTAGATCGTCTGTACTTTCTAAGGCTTCCGGCATAGGAGGGCTGTTGAAACATTGGAGATTTAATGACCGAAAGTATCTTGATCCACGAAATCGCAGCCACCCCGCACGCGGCAAATCCCCGACTCGTCGAGAGCCAGTGGTGGAGCCTGGTGACCACAGGAAAGGGTGATCGCCATGTTCTGTATCAGTGGAGCAATTTTGATCCCGACAAGCCTTCAGAAAAGAAGATCGGTGAACGCTGGATATCGGTTGTCTACGCTAAGGCACAGGGCGGGGTGATCGCCGCGAAGCTTCAAGAAGCCTTGGAGGCAGCGTAATCTGT
>PUNR01000193.1 GCA_003551805.1 Loktanella sp. | reverse complement strand
GTCAGTAAACATCTTGCTCGCGTCCGGAATGTCTTTCGGCATGCTGCGTTCTCCGTAAAAGCTCATCGCGTACGGCAGCAGTGTGCCGCGCCGATGAGGGCGCGCAACAGCTTCAATAAGCCATTGCGGGCCGAAATGACTGGTTTTTGCAGGGTGAAGTGGGCGAAAAAAAAAATGACGGGCTTAAACGCGCAACGGGCGTTGCGCCTCAAGAGTGATCAACATCATGGTCGCCAACTGATTTGATGCAGAGTGATTCGACCATCGCGCGCATCTGGCGCACCATCGGATAGGCGGAATAGCAGTAATTCACCGCGCAAATCTTGCCCGCCGCACGGGCGGTGCGCACGATATCTTCGCCCTGTTCCACCGTCATCGTCATCGGCTTTTCGCACAGCACGTGAAAGCCGGCCTCCAGAAACGCCTTGGTAATCTCGTAATGCGTGGCGTTGGGTGTGGCGACGGTGACCAGATCGATCCGGTCCTCGCGCGCTGTCTCGCCCGCCAGCATCTCGCGCCAGTCGCCATAGGCGCGGTCGGGTGCCACCCCAAGGCTTTGCGCATAAGCGCGCCCCTTTACGGGGTCGGCATCAAGGGCTGCCGCCGCCAGATTGAAATTGCCATCCGCCTGCGCGCCAAGCCGGTGCGCCGGTCCGATCTGGCTGCCTTCGCCGCCGCCGATCATGCCCCAGTTCAGTTTCATCATTGCCCCCTAGAACCCGATGCTTTGCAGATATTCCCGATTGGCCCGCGCATCCGTGATAGGCGAAACATCCAGCGTCGGGTCGCAATCCTGTTCCACCGTGCACCAGCCGCTGAACCCGTGATCCAGCAGGATCTGCCGCACAGCGGGGAAATCCACATCGCCTTTGCCCAGATTGCAGAAAATGCCTTGCCCGCAAGCCTCGTAGAAACCGGTGCTGTTGGCGATGGCGGCGGCTTTGACCGCAGGGTCGATATCCTTGAAATGCATATAGGAAATCCGGTCGATGTGGCGGTGCATAAAGGCCACCGGATCGAAGCCCGCGTAGGAATGATGGCCGGTGTCGAAACAGATTTTCAGGATATCCTCGGGCACCTCGTCCAGCAGGCGGTCCAGTTCCGGCTCGAAATCAATGAACCCCGCCGCATGGGCGTGGATGCCCACGGTCAGGCCGTAGTCCTCGGCCCCCATCCGCGCCACATGCGCGATCCGGTCGCGGAACGCGGCCCATTCGGCAGCATCCATCTGTTCGGCATCCGCCGCACGGCCCGCCGTCGGCGCGCGACGCGGCGAGATGCTGTCGATCAGCACCAGATGCTGCGCACCATGCGCCACCAGCGCCTTGCAGGTGCGCACGGCACCGTCCAGCACATTGTCCCATTGCGCGGGGTCGTGAAAGGCGCGGAATACAACGCCGCCGATCAGCTCCAGCGCGTTTTCGGCCAAGGCATCGGCCAGCAGGGCTGGGTCTTCCGGCATGAAACCGACAGGGCCGAGTTCGATGCCTTTATAGCCCGCCTCCGCACATTCGCGCAGCACGTTGCGCCACGGTGGATTGCGCGGATCATCGGGAAACTCGACACCCCATGAACAGGGGGCATTGCCAATGCGGATCGTCATGAACGGGACCTTTTCAGTTAGATGGAACAGAATGCCAGCGGCCGTCAGCGGCCGAGGCGAAAGCGGTTTCGATCACCTGCGCCACTGCCAGACCGTCGCGGAAGGTGGGCCAGACAGGTTGGCCGGTGTGGATCGCCTGCAGGAAATCACGCGCTTCGATGATGATCTGGTCCTGATAGCCGGTGCCGTGGCCGGGGCCTTGGCAAAAGGGTTCAAAGTCAGGATGCGCGGGTCCGGTCAGGATCTTGGTGAACCCCCGCATGGCCTCTGGCCCCTCGGCGCGATACAGCCAGACGGCGTTCTGGTCTTCCTGATCGAACCGGATCGCACCTTTGGTGCCGTGGATTTCGTATGCATAGCCCATCTTGCGCCCCGTCGCGGCACGGCTGAAATACAGATGCCCCATCACACCCGATGCAAAGCGCACCATCATTTGGCCGTGATCGTCGTTATCCACGGTCACGGAACCTGCGGGACCGGGGCGTGTGCTGTGGATCGTCTCGACCTTGGCCGACAATTCCGCGATATCGCCCAGCAGTGCCAGCGCGCAGTTGATCATATGCGGTGCCAGATCGCCCATGCAGCCAGCGGGTCTGCCAAAGCAGCGCCAGTTGGCGGGCAGGGAAGGGTCAGCCAGAAAATCCTCGGTATGTTCACCGCGAAACCATGTGACGTCGCCGATCACGCCGTCCGCCAGCAATTGCCGCACGAATTGCGTGGCGGGCGTGCGGACATAATTGAAGCCGACCATATTGGGCAGGCCGGATGCCTTGGCCGCCGCGACCATCGCCTGTGCGTCTTCCAGCGACGCGCCCAGCGGTTTTTCGCAGAATACGGCCTTGCCAGCGGTAAAGGCCGCTTCGGCAATCGCGCGGTGGGTGGTCTGGGGTGATGCGATAACCACGGCCTCGACCTCTGGATGGGCGACGAGGGCGCGCCAATCATCTGCGGCATGGGCAAAACCATAGGCGGCGCGGTAGCGTTCAGAGGATTCGGGCGTTGATCCCGCCACAACAGCCAGTCTTGGGCGCAGCGCAGTGTTGAAAACGGCACCCACCGATGACATGGCAACAGCATGGGCCTTGCCCATGTAACCGCCCCCCACAAGGCCGATCCCGATCTGTGGCATGATTCGTGCCCTCCCCGCATAAGGCCGGTTGCAACCGGTTGCAAAATTGGTATCCTGAGTCGCAAGGCG
Source organism: Loktanella sp. (assembly GCA_003551805.1). Taxonomy (GTDB): domain Bacteria; phylum Pseudomonadota; class Alphaproteobacteria; order Rhodobacterales; family Rhodobacteraceae; genus Yoonia. The sequence continues at coordinate 2,494 of PUNR01000193.1, read as the reverse complement.
GCGCAACCAGCAATCCGCGCCGCAAGGGAGGATCACATGACCGCAACAGGCAAGACCATCCGCCTGACCACCGCGCAAGCCATCGTGCGCTACTTGGCCAACCAGTTCATCGAGATTGACGGGGCCGAGACCCGCATCTGCGGTGGCGGTTTTGGCATTTTCGGCCATGGCAACGTGCCCTGTCTGGGCGAGGCGCTGTATCCGGTGCAGGATATTCTGCCGCTTTATCGCGGACAGAACGAACAAAGCATGGGCTTTGCTGCCGCCGCCTATGCAAAATACCACCTGCGGCGGCGGTTCATGTTCTGCACCGCCTCGGCTGGACCGGGAACGGCGAACCTGTTGACGGCAGCGGCACTGGCCCATGCCAACCGGTTGCCGATGCTGATGCTGTGTGGCGATACCTTTCTCACGCGCCTGCCGGACCCTGTGCTGCAGCAGCTTGAACATTTCGGCAATCCGACCCTTGGGGTGAATGATGCCTTCAAGGCGGTCAGCCGCTATTGGGACCGCATCACCCATCCCGCGCAGATCATCCAGTCGCTGCCTGCCGCGCTCGCCACGATGCTGGACCCTGCCGATTGCGGGCCTGCCTTTATCGCGCTGCCGCAGGATGTGCAGGGCTGGGCCTATGATTATCCCACCAGCTTTTTCGCCCGCCGCGTGCACCGCATCCGCAGCCAGATGCCCGACGCGCGCGAAATTACCGATGCCGCAGCCATGTTGGCGGGTGCCAAGCGCCCGATGATCATCGCAGGCGGCGGCGTGCAATATGGCGGGGCGGTCGCGGAACTGACCGCCTTTGCCGAAAGCTACTGGATCCCCGTGGTCGAAACGATCGCAGGGCGCGCCAATCTGTTGGCGGATCATCCGCTGAACATCGGCCCGATTGGTGTGACAGGGTCCGACAGCGCCAATGCGATTGCGGAACAGGCGGATGTGATCTTGGCCGTTGGCACACGGTTGCAGGATTTTACCACCGGATCATGGACCGCCTTTGCCAAGGATGCGCAGATCATCGGGCTGAACGTAGGCCGCCACGACGCGATCAAACATATGTCGCTGCCTGTGGTGGGCGATGCAAAAGTCGCCTTGCCTGCGCTGGGCGCAGCCTTGGGTGACTATGTTGCGCCCAAAACTTGGACAGTAGCGGCGCAGGACCACCGCAAGACGTGGGATGCATATGTCGCCGACAACGTCGCCCACGGGAACCGGCCCAATTCCTATGCGCAGGCCATCGGCGTCGTGAACGCGCTTTGCGATAAACGCGACCGCGTAGTCACTGCCGCGGGCGGGCTCCCCGCCGAGGTGACGGCGAACTGGCGCACGCTGGATATCGGCACGGTCGATGTCGAATTCGGCTTTTCCTGCATGGGCTATGAAATCGCGGGCGGCTGGGGCGCGCGCATCGCGCAGGCCGAACAGGAACCCGACAAAGATACCATCGTGCTGGTGGGTGATGGCAGCTATCTGCTTATGAACTCGGATATCTATTCATCCGTCCTGACGCAGAAGAAACTGATTGTGCTGGTGCTGGACAACGGCGGTTTCGCCGTCATCAACAAGCTGCAGAACAACACCGGACAGGACAGTTTCAACAACCTGATTGCTGATTGCCCGACTATCCCCGACCCTTTCGTGGTGGATTTCGAAGCGCATGCCCGCGCCATGGGCGCAGATGCCGTGACCGTCGCCAACCCCGCAGAGCTGGGCGAGGCGTTCTTGCGCGCAAAAGCCTCCGACAAAACCTGCGTGATCGTGATGCAGGTGGACCCTTACGACGGCTGGACCACCCAAGGCCACGCATGGTGGGAAGTTGGGACACCGCAGGTGTCCGAAACCGCATCCGTTCGCGCCAAACATGCCGAGACCGAGGCAGGCCGCGACCGCCAGCGGCAGGGGGTGTGACATGAAGCTCAACGGCAATCGTTTCGTCATCATCGGGCGGGCGGGCATGGATTTCTACCCCGACCCCCCCGGCACCAAGACTGAAGAAGCCACGCAATTCTTTGCCTGCCTTGGCGGATCATCCGCCAATATCGGCGTGGCGATCAGCAAGCTGGGCGGCAAGGCCGATCTTGTGACCTGCGTGTCGGATGATGCAATCGGGCGCTTTGCGCTGAACCAGCTCGATCATTACGGGATCGGGCGGGCCCATGTGCGCTCTGTCGGGGGCGAGGCGCGCAATTCGCTGGCCGTCGTGGAAACCCGGATCGAGGATCATCAGTCGGTGATCTATCGCAACGGCGCTGCCGATTTCCAGATGACCGATAGCGACGTCACCGCCGTGGATTACGCCGCCTATGATGCACTCATCACCACCGGCACAGTCTTCGCGGCAGATCCGTCGCGCAGTGCGACGTTTCTGGCGTTTGAACTGGCCAAAGCGGCAGGTTTGCCGCTGATCCTTGATATCGACTACCGCCCCTATTCATGGGCTTCGGGGGAGGAGGCCGCACAGGTCTATTCCCGCGCCGGTGCCATGTGCGACGTG
>PUNR01000346.1 GCA_003551805.1 Loktanella sp. | reverse complement strand
ATCGCCTTTCTTGGCGGGGTTTACGTTATCTTTGGCGGTCTTAAGGCGGTGATGGTGACAGATACGATCCAAGGCGTGCTGCTGATTATTGTGGGTGCCGTGATCTTTTATCTGACCTTCACACAGATCGGATCGTGGGAAGGCGTGCGCGAAGCGGCACCCGAAGGTGGCTTTACCATCGCCCCGCCTGCCGATGACGATTTTTTCCCGTGGCCCGGCATATTTACCGGCGCGATCTGGCTTAGCTTTTACTATTGGACCACCAATCAGGTGGTGGTTCAAAAGGTGCTGGCCGCCAAAAACCTTGACCACGGGCGCTGGGGTTTGCTGCTGGCGGGTGGGATGCAACTGCCGTTTCTGTTCATTCTGGTACTGCCCGGCGTCATGGGCCGGGATATCTTTCCCGAGATCGGTGATGCTGACCAGATCTGGCCCGCGCTTGTCTTTGGGCTGCTGCCTGAAGGGCTGCGGGGGCTTGCGCTGGCGGCGCTGGTCGCGGCCTTGATGTCGACGGTGGATTCCGTCCTGAACGGCAGTGCTTCGCTGGTCGTCAATGATTTCGTCAAACCCCGCAAAAAGGAAATGAGCGAGGAAAAAATGCTGCTGTTAAGCCGGGTGCTGGTCGGCGTGTTCATGGTGCTGGCGGCGATCTGGGCGCCCATCATCGGATCATTTGGCGGGATTGTGGAATATTTCCAATCTTTCCTCGGCTACATCACGATGCCGGTCGTGGTGGTCTTTCTGGGCGGCCTGTTCTGGGCCCGCCCGCCGCGACATGCCGCGTTCTGGACATTGTCCATCGGTATCCCGATCGGCATCGCCTGTTTCACAGCCTTCGAGGCGCTGGAACTGATCGACCTGCAATTCCTTTACGGGACCGGTTTGATGCTGCTGCTGAACCTTGCGATCTTTGTCACGATCACCTTCCGGTCAGAAGCGCCCGATCTGGAAAAAGGCGAAGACGTCTGGAGCCGTGAAAGCTGGCGCAAGGATCGCGAAGCGCTGGCTGACACACCGCTGTGGAAATCGCATCACATGTGGTCAGTCGTCCTGGTCGTTGCGACGCTGGCGATGGTGGTGTTCTTCATCTGATAGAAACGAAAAATGCGGGCCGTTACCTTGTGACGGCCCGCAGTCAGTATGTCGAACTTTGTGGCAACGAATACGGGGTTAGATACGGGTAATAACCTCTTGTGTTTTTGTCAGAAGAAACCTGTTTTCATCCAGTGGTTTTACCTTCGTCCCGTTGCCCAGAACGAAACGGTGTGACTTTGCTTTGAAAGAAACGTGAGATCCTTCTTGCCTGCGCTGGTCTTTTTTCCACTGCTCGATGACTGATAACTGCGCGCCAGTGCGATCAGCGCACAAAATGACAGAGACATTTGTCCATTCATCCATCGTTGATTCCTTTCGAGAATAGCCTATTCGATGGCATCACAGAAAAATGATTCGTATAAACTTATTTTTGGTTAATCGGAAAACTGGCAATAAACTGCTTAGTTTATAGTCCGATATAAAAATCTGAGGTTCTGAAATTTTATATCCAAGTTGTTGTCGGCATTATATTTTGGCTTTGCTGACAGCAAGTGGCACCAGTTGCTGCCAACCCAACGCATTTCATTCTTTTATTTGTTGCTAATCAGCGGAAAAATTGGCTTTTTGGTCGGCCATTTGGGGGATAGCTGCCAAAGCAGAAGGATAGAGCAGTGCATCTGCCTTCCGTCCCTATATTGCCGGTCTTCTTGGAACGGGTCAGGTGACATCGCGTTTACTAGGTGATCTGTGAAAGGGATCTTAGAATGCTAGAGACGACTGACCCAGAAAGAATCGCCCGTGAGGATACAAGCGACGTATTGGAATTTCTTCCTGCGTTGCGCGCCTATGCCCGCAGTTTGACAAGACAGTATGACGAGGCTGATGATCTGGTCCAAACCACCCTGATGAAGGCGATTGCGAATTACGCGCAGTTCCGCAAAGGGACGAATTTGCGTGCGTGGCTGTTTACGATCATGCGCAACACATTCCTGAACGAGATAAAAAAGCGCACCCGCGAAATGCCTGCTGCCAAGGATTGCGCCTCTTCGATGAGCACCTGTGCGCCTGTCCATGATTATCACATCGAAGGTCAGCGACTGATACGGGCCATCGCACGATTACCCCAGCATTACCGCGAAATTCTGGTTTTGGTACTGGTGATTGGTGAATCCTACGAAAACGCATCGGCGATTTGCGGTTGCGAAATGGGAACAGTAAAAAGTCGTTTGAACCGTGCCCGCGCCATGCTGATCGAGGATCTGGGGTCGTCCGATCTGGATGATTTTCTAGCCACCAAGTGATGCGCCGTCACAGGTGTCACGGATTGCGACAGCTGTGCGCAGGTGCGGCCGTGGTGGAACGGCCTGACGCCCTTCGTGTTGTTGGTGATATCACATGAAACAACAGGCAGGAGCTGCGATGTCATGACCCGGTGTGTTTGCGGCAATGGCGGGGAGTTTCATATCGCACCGAGGTAGATAACGACATGCCCGAGACAGCAGTGACCGTAGGAAGTGAAATCTGGATCACCCTGAACTGGTTGCTGGGGCTGGATGAGGATGTTTTGTCCGTCCATCACATGGTGTTCCGCGCCTTGGTTGTTTTTTTGTTTGCCTTGCTGATTGTCAGGGTGGCCAGCAAGCGGTTCATCGGCGGCAATACCGCCTTTGACATGGTGCTGGGTGTCATGATCGGATCGGTCATCAGCCGCGCGATTACCGGACAATCCCCTTTTTTCGCAACGCTTTGCGCATCGATCACACTGGTCGTGCTACATGCGTTTCTGGGCAAGGTCGCGTTTCGCTTTGGCAATCTGGGCACGGTTATCAAGGGCCAGACGCGTGTTCTTATCCGCGACGGAAAGGTTGACTGGGACGCCATGAGGCGAAGCGATCTGAGTGAGAATGATCTTCTGGAAGCCTTGCGCCTACGTTCGGCGGTTGCAGATTGGGAAGACGTCAAAGAGGCCCGACTTGAACGCAATGGCGAAATCAGCGTTGTCCACAAACGCAGCAACGACACATGACATATCATCCGGGCAAGGGTGCAATACCCACATACCGGACATCGGGTGATGCAAGAAAGGCGATGTTTTAAAATGACCGAAACAGACCTGTTCTTTCACGGATGGACGAACATCTGGCGCACAATTGTTATTGGATCTCTGGCATATGTGGCACTTGTTCTTTTTCTACGCGTATCTGGCAAGCGCACGCTCACAAAGCTGAATGCCTTTGATCTGGTGATTACTGTTTCTTTGGGCTCAACGCTTTCTGCGGTATTGCTCCAAAGCTCGATCCCGTTAGCCGAAGGGATCACTGCCCTAGCGCTTTTGATCGCGATGCAATACGTTGTTACCTATATGTCTGTCAGATCAGCATTTTTTGCCAAGATGGTGCGGTCCGAACCCGCGCTTTTGGTAAGAGACGGCGTATTCTGTGATTCACAAATGCGGCAATCACGGATAACCCAAGACGAAGCGCTGAGCGCAATCCGCAAAACGGGTGGCCGCACGGTAGCTGATGTTGAAATGATGATACTAGAGAGTGATGGTTCCATCAGCGTCGGCCTGAAATAAACGATGTGCCGATCTGCCGGAAAGCCTTGTGATAGTGACACTCACATAGTTTGTAACTGGCCTCAGAACGTCAGTGAAAGGAAATGACATGTCCGTTCAAATGACTGCCGTGCCGCCGAATATACCTGTGTGCGCAATCGGGGCGTCTGCGGGCGGGGTTAGCGCGCTGAAAGAGATGTTCAGGCTTTTGCCGTCCGATCTGGGCCTTGCCTATGTCGTCATCGTTCATCTGTCGCCGGATCATCCCAGCACGCTTGATAAAATTCTGGAAAGCGTGACGGAAATGCCGGTGGCACAGGTCACGGATAGAGATCGGCTGCGCAAGGATAGCATCTATCTGATCGCCCCTGATCGCGAACTTTTCATTGACGCTAACGACGTGCAGGCGCGGCCATTTTCCGAACCTCGCGGCCATAGGGCGCCCATCGACAGTTTCTTTTGCTCGGTCGCACATGGGCGCGGTGACGGGATGGGGGTGATCCTGTCGGGGTCGGGTACGGACGGGTCAGAGGGCGTCAGGGCAATAAAGGGCGGCGGTGGCGTCGTTTTCGTGCAGGAACCGAAAACAGCGGAATTCGGGATGATGCCGCGCAGCGCGCTTGCGGCCGGTGTTGCGGATTTCTGTTTGCCAATCCCCGCCCTTGTCGACCGGATCATCGAGGTCGCGCAAAGCAAGGATGCCGTCCGGTCGCTGCCGCAAGAACCTGCAGAGCACGTGCTGCAGCAGATCGTCAGTCTGTTGAAAACGCGCACCGGGCATGATTTTTCGGGGTATAAACGCGCTACCGTCATGCGGCGCGTGATGCGGCGCATTCAGGTAAGCCGGAAGCGCGACATCAAAGAATATCTTGGGTATCTGACGACACACCCCGAAGAAGCGCAGGAATTGTTCAACGATTTGCTGATATCGGTCACATCGTTTTTCCGCGATCCCGCCGCGTTCGATGCTTTGGCGAAAGAGGTGATAGCACCCTTGTTCGACGAAGCGATGGACCGTGATCAGAAAGAAATACGCGTTTGGGTCGCGGGATGCGCAACCGGAGAAGAGGCATATACGATCGGCATCCTTTTCCTGGAGGAGGCCGCGCGCCGCGATGTCAGCCTGCCGGTCCAGATTTTTGCCACCGACCTTGACCGGGCCGCATTGGCCACAGCCAGAGAAGGCCGCTATCCCGACAGTATCGCCGCGCATGTCTCGGATGCGCGGCTGGAGCGGTTTTTCATCCGCGAAGGCGCGCATTTCATTGTGAAGAAAGAACTGCGTGACATGGTCCTGATGGCCGAGCATTCGATCCTGAAAGATCCGCCATCCCTGCGCGTGGATCTGGTGTCATGCCGCAATCTGCTGATCTATCTGGACCGCCCGTTGCAGCATCAGGTGGCGTCGATGTTTGCCTACGGGCTGCGGCCACACGGGTACCTTTTTCTTGGTTCTGCCGAAACCGTGGATGCCGCAGGCGATTTATTCTTTCCCGTCAACCGCGAGGTCCGGATTTTTCGCGCACGTCCTGCGGTGCCGCATAGTCTTCCTGCGGTGCCACAGATGCCGCCGGTCTATCAGGCAACGCCGTACCAGACGGATGTCAGCACAAAATACGTGGAAAACGCAAAAACCCTGCGCGGGGCCCATCTGAATGCGCTGGAATATGCGGCACCCCCCAGTGTGCTAGTTGATAGCAATTCTCGT
>PUNR01000177.1 GCA_003551805.1 Loktanella sp. | reverse complement strand
CGAAGATCGGCCATTGCGCGAAGGCGCCATCGGGGGGCGGCGCGCCAAGGGTGCGGCCTTCCAGATCCGAGGGGGTTTCGATCCCAAGCGACTTGCGGCCCACAATGGCGAAAGGTGGCTTGTCATAGACCATCATCGCACCGATGACGGGGGCATCGGGGTTCTGGTCCAGAAACTTGATCAGGCTGTTGATATCGGCCATGCCGACCGGAAAGGCACCTGTCGCCACCTTGGGGATCGCGTCAAGCGATCCGTCACCCGCCGCGACGGTCACGTTCAGGTCAAGGGCTGCAAAATTGCCGTTGTCGATTGCGGCGAAATAGGGCGCTGCTGGCCCTTCAAAACGCCAGTCCAGCGTGAATGGTAGGTTGGTCTGCGCGTGAACAGCTGATGCGCTGGTCAGCGCCACAGCCAGAATGGTCCGATACAACATGGTGAATTCCCCGTTACTGATTTGATCGACTTATCGACCAGATTTCATCTGTGCCGCGCCGATACACCAGACGGCCAGCAACACCCCGGTAAAAACTGTGGCAGCGCGGCCATGATTTGTCCAATTGTTGTGCAGTTTGCCGCAAAAGCAAGCACAAACGCATCCACCGCGCCTTGTTTACGGGCTTTGGGCGTTACCAAAAAATTGCTTATGGTGGTGACAGCCTGTTGCGCATCGGTAAAGGTACTGCCAATCACGCGGGAAAGAATGCGGCCTTGGCCAAAGTTGACTGGAGAAAAAGTATGAAGATCACGTCTACACTGATGCTTGGGGCTGTCGTTGCCCTGGGCGCTTGCGCTGAAATGCCAGACTCGCCCATGGCTGGCGGCTCAACTGGCGCAAGCACCGGATTACCGCAAGAAGTCCGCGATATCGCGGCACCGTTTCAGGATCTTGATACGGCTGTGTTGTTGGAGCAGGACAATTGCTATTGGTACGAACATCGCGGTCCGGTTGAAACGACATTGCTGCCCCTGCGCACAACGCGCGGCAATACAATTTGCGTCGCAGCACCCGAAGCGGCACCCGCCGCAGGATAACGAACACCATCTACAGCCTTGGCTGTCCGACCAAGCAAACGCCCGCAGGATCAAACCTGCGGGCGTATTTGTTTAGCTGCGTGCAGTGACCGAATTTTCGGTCGGATACAGGATCGCGGTGACGCCGGGGTTCACTTCTTCGTAAAGCCCGATGATATGCGCCATGACCATCCGCACACAGCCAGAGCTGGCCCGACCGCCAATAGAACGGGGTTCAGGCGTGCCGTGGATGCGCAGATAGGTGTCGCGGTTGCCGACGAACAGGTAGAATGCCCGCGACCCCAAAGGGTTGCTTGGCCCGCCATCCATACCGTCGGAATGCCGTTCATAGGTCTGCGGTTCACGCGCGATCATCGCGTCGGTGGGGCGCCATGTCGGCCATTTGGCTTTGCGCCGCACGGTATAGCTGCCCGGTTCGTAAAGGCTGCCACGGGCAATCGCCACACCGTAACGCATCGCGGTGCCATCGCCGCGCACATGGTACAGGTAACGCGCGACCGCATCGACGTGGATATCGCCGGGGCGCAGGCCGTCATTCGCCTCGACCAAGGTTGGCAGGAAACGGCTGTGGAAACCCCATGGGTTCGACGTCATCGGATCATAATTCGCAGGTGTCACGCGACGATCCCAAACCGGCCACATATGCGGCGGCGACACGGGGGCGCGGGGGGCCACAACCTCTGCTGCGATTTCCTCGATCTCTTCAACTGCGTTGGACGTAATCTCGCCGCCCAGCAATGTGTTGGTTTCGGGGTCCGTCAGCGTTTGCGCAGCGATAGGCTGTGAAAACAGCGCAGCGCCGGTCACGATAAAATGGCGTCTATTCAGCATGGTCTCTGGTCCAGTTTCGCATAGATTGCATTGCCCCACCCTTAGGCGGCACCTGCATCTGTGACAAGGATTTTAGACCTACAGCACAGACACAAGTTTGTGGTGTGTTGCTACGACAACGCCCCCGTTTTAGAAAAGTTCCAGCACAATCTTACCCTTGGCGGTTCCCGTTTCGATCATCGCATGCGCTTTGCGCAGGTTTTCAGCGTTGATCGGGCGCAGCACTGTATCAAGCGTTGTGCGTATACGTCCGGCGTCGATTTCATCCGCTACATAGGTCAGCAGATCATGCTGGGCCTGCATGTCATCGGTCTGGAACATCGCGCGGGCGAACATGAATTCCCAATGCAGACTGGCCGCCTTGGTTTTCATCATGGCCATTGGCATCGGCACATCGGTGTTATCAATCGACACGATGCCGCCTTGCGGGCGGATCAGTTCGACGGCGGCATCCCAATGGCGCATATCGTTGAAAACCGCGATGTGATCGACGTGCTGCATGCCCAAGGCACGGACCTGCGCCACCATATCAGCGCGATGATCCACGATGTGATCGGCCCCCAAAGCAGTGACCCAATCACGGGTTTCAGGCCGCGACGCAGTGGCAATGACGACCAGCCCTGCCGCTTTGGCCAACTGGATCCCGATGGACCCGACGCCGCCCCCTGCCCCGATAATCAGGATGCTTTGGCCTGCATCTGCCCCATCACGGTCGATGCCAAGCCGGTCAAAGAAACTTTCGTAGGCGGTGATCGTCGTTAGCGGCAAGGCTGCGGCCTGCGCGAAATCAAGGCTGGCTGGTTTGCGTCCGACGATGCGTTCATCAACCAGCTGGAATTCCGCGTTCGAGCCTGACCGCGTGATATCGCCGGAATAATAAACCTCGTCGCCGATGGCAAAAAGCGTGACGTCCGGGCCAATGGCTTCGACGACACCAGCCGCATCATAGCCCAGCACGCGCGGCGGGTTTTCCACCACATCAGCGCCTTTGGATTTGCGCACCTTGGTATCGACCGGATTGACCGATACCGCCCTGACCGCAACCAGAATATCACGGCCTGTCGCGACAGGTTTCGGCAGATCCACATCCACAAAGGCTTCTGCGTCGGTCACGGGCAGGTAGCGGGTCAGGGCAACGGCTTTCATCATCTTATCCTTTGGTCATTCATCAGGCACCAGTTCAGCCAAAACCGCCTGCGTGTCCTGCCCGAAATGGGGCGGTGCAAGGCGGTAGGTCACCGGCGTGCGCGACATTTTCAGCGGATTGCCCAAAAGGCGCACCTGCCCCTTTTGCACGTCTGCACGCGGCATCGCCACCACCATTTCGCGTGCTTGGGCCTGATCGGACCCCAGCGCCTGATCTATCGTATTGACCGGTCCTACAGGCACCTTGCGAGCCTCTAGTCCTGCAATGGTGTCGGCAAGGCTGTTGGCCGCCAGTTTTGGCCCGATGATATCCAGCAACGCATCGCGATTGGCGATCCGTGCGATATTAGTGGTAAAGCGCGGGTCTTGCGCGACCTCTGCGCAGCCCAGAAAATCGCAAAAGCGGGCAAACTGGCTGTCGTTGCCCACCGCGATAATGACATGGCCATCGGCAACGGCAAAGACATGGTAAGGCACGATATTAGGGTGCCCGTTGCCACGCCGCAGCGGCAGATCGCCCGATTCCAGATAATTGGTGCCTTCGTTAATCAGCCACGCCAACTGGCTGTCCACCAGTGCGATATCAATATGCTGGCCTTCGCCGGTCCGTTCCTTGTGGCGCAAAGCGGCCAGAATACCGACGGTCGCATACATCCCGCACATCACATCGGCGATGCCGACACCCACTTTCATCGGCGCGCCGTCGGGTTCGCCGGTCAGGCTCATGATCCCGCCAAAGCCCTGCGCCATCAAATCATAGCCCGGTTTATCGCGGTTCGGCCCCGTATGGCCAAAGCCCGAGATCGAGCAGTAGATCAGCCCCGGTTGCCGCGTCAGCAGCTCATCCGGACCAAGCCCGTATTTTGCCAGACCACCGGGTTTGAAGTTTTCCACCACGATATCGGCCTTGGCCGCCAAAGCACGCACCTGCGCCTGCCCTTGCGGTGTGGCGATATCAATGCTGACCGATTTCTTGTTGCGGTTTGCGGCCATGAAATACGCCGACAGATCGGTTGGCTTGCCTGCCGTGTCACACACATTGGGCGGCCCCCAGCCGCGCGTATCATCGCCGCCGGTTGCAGGGTTTTCGACCTTGATAACATCCGCCCCCAGATCACCCAACAACTGCGTGCAGGTCGGCCCCGCCAGAATGCGGGTTAGATCCAATATGGTGATCCCATCAAGAGCGCCTGCCATGATCTGTCCTTTGGTTTGATTAACACGGCGAATGTTTCGGTATGGCCCGCCTTCGTCAAGGGGCGGTGGCGCCCACAACCAAAGGGCGGGATGATCCTTACATCCGGCAGGATACCTTCCACCGCAGGAGGGTTGCACCAAGCCGATTCTTGATCAAAGCGCTTTTGATTGAATAAAGTTACGCAAAATATGCTGCTGTTGGCCTGCCAGAACGCCGTCAAATTGATGTGACCCAACGTCAGATACGGCCATCCTATCCTTTAGGTCAGGCTATCCCGAGGGTTGAAAGAAACAAGCATTGACGGAATGTAATGTGTTGGCTTAAGCCGCTTTCAACGACCTGTGTATGTTTAAATTTTGTAAGTATCTTGTAGCGTCTTTTACGAGTTTTCGGTCGACATGTTGCTGGCAGGACCGCATCCTGCCAGCAACAATAAACTTCACAATATGATAGCCTGACCGGTCTTTGCGCTTTGCTGTGCGGCGATCCCGATGGCCACGGCTTTTGATCCGTCTTGCACGGTGACTTCCACCGCAGCATCACCGCGTACCACGGCGTTGAAGCGCTGATGCTGATAGAACGTCGATCCGTTATGATCGCCAGCCTCCAGCAGGGTCGGATCAACCGGAATTTCCGATACAAACGGCCCTTTGGGGTCGCGCGGGCTGATGATGAGCTGCGGCACCGGCGGCTCGCCCAAGGCGGCAGGCCAGAACCGGCCCGGCCCCGGGACCAACGCCTCGATCTTGCCCAAGGGTCCGACGGCGCTGATTTCTTCCTGATAGCGGGATCCTTCGGCGAACATACACAGTTCCAGCATCGCGCGCGACCCACGTGCAAAATCGACAATCACATAGGCATTGTCCCAGATATCGGGGGTCTGTCCGTTATAGCTTTCATCAAGATGGTTCACCGCCTGCCCAGCGCTGGCCATCACGCGTACCGGTTCGTCCTGCAGGATCAGGCGCATCAGATCGAAGAAATGGCAGCATTTTTCGACCAGCGTGCCACCGGTATTTGCGTTGAAGCGATTCCAGTCACCGACCTTGGACAAAAACGGAAAGCGGTGTTCGCGGATCGTCAGCATCTTGACGCCCCCTG
>PUNR01000283.1 GCA_003551805.1 Loktanella sp. | reverse complement strand
TTTACCCCCGCCCTCAGGACGATCCCCAGCGTCGCTGCCCCGATATCAGCAAGGCGCGGGCATTGCTAGGCTGGGCACCTGAAGTATCGTTACAGACAGGGCTGGCGCTGACCCTGCAATCGGGCTGATTTCAGCCAGAGTTCTGGAATGCGGCATTGCACCCAAGATGGGGTGTCTGCTAGTGTAGGCCAACCAAAATATAGCAGATAGCAGACAGGCGGCCTTTGTGAACGATACTCCTGAAACCCCTGAAAACGATGACGATTTGCCGGTGACGCGGATGGCCCATGCAGGACCGACCGTCACCATCGAACACGAGCTGAAGACCAGCTATCTTGATTACGCGATGAGCGTGATCGTTTCGCGCGCGATCCCCGACCTGCGCGACGGTCTGAAACCCGTTCACCGCCGTATTCTTTACGGCATGTACGAGGCCGGGAATACGCACGATAAATCCTATCGTAAATCCGCCCGTTCCGTCGGTGACGTGATGGGTAAATACCACCCGCACGGCGACAGCGCGATCTATGACGCGCTGGTGCGGATGGCGCAGGATTTTTCGATGTCGCTGCCTTTGCTGGACGGGCAAGGCAATTTCGGGTCGATGGATGGCGACCGTGCCGCCGCGATGCGCTATACCGAAGTGCGGATGGATAAACCCGCCGCCTATATGCTAGCCGATATCGACAAGGATACCGTTGATTTTCAGGACAATTACGACGGCAAAGACCGCGAACCGACCGTTCTGCCTGCACGTTTTCCCAATATGCTGGTCAATGGTGCGGGCGGTATCGCTGTCGGCATGGCGACAAATATTCCGCCCCATAACCTTGGCGAAGTCATCGATGCAACGCTGGCGCTGATCGATAACCCCGATCTGACGTCCGAGGAAATGATCGACTATATCCCTGCACCTGATTTCCCCACTGGCGGGATCATTCTGGGCCGGTCCGGTGCGCGCAAAGCGTACCTTGAAGGTCGCGGGTCGGTGATCGTGCGTGCCAAAACAGTGATCGAGGAAATCCGCAAGGATCGCTATGCCATCGTCATCAACGAGATTCCCTATCAGGTGAACAAGGCCGTTATGATCGACCGCATCGCCGAAGCCGCGCGCGACAAGCGGATCGAGGGCATCGCGCATGTGCAGGACGAATCCGACCGTAACGGTGTGCGCGTCGTCGTCGAACTGAAACGCGATGCCACGGCAGAGGTGGTCTTAAACCAGCTTTTCCGTTTCACCCCTATGCAAACCTATTTCGGCTGCAACATGTTGGCCTTGAATGGCGGCAAGCCCGAACAACTGACCCTGCGCGCCTTCCTGACCGCTTTCGTCGATTTCCGCGAAGAAGTCGTCGCGCGCCGTACCGCGTTTGAACTGCGCAAGGCCCGCGAACGCGCCCATATCCTGTGTGGTCTGGCCGTTGCCGTAACTAATATTGACGAAGTCGTCGCCACCATCCGCGCCTCTGCCGATGCCGCCGATGCGCGGCACACGTTGATGACGCGGCCTTGGCCCGCTGAAGCGATCCTTGAATATATCAAGCTGATCGACGATCCGACCCATACCGCCAATGAAGACGGCACCTATAACCTGTCAGAGGCACAGGCGCGCGCCATCCTCGAACTCCGCCTGCAACGCCTGACCCAGATCGGCGTCAAGGAAGTCACCGATGAATTGCAGGAACTGGCTGGCAAGATCCGCGAATACCTCGAAATTCTTGGGTCACGCGACCGGATCATGCAGATCATCCGGGACGAGCTGACCGAGGTCCGTGATCTTTTCGCCGTCCCCCGCCGCACCCAGATCGTCGATTGGGCTGGCGATATGGACGACGAAGACCTGATCGAAAAAGAAGATATGGTCGTCACCGTCACATCCGGCGGTTACATCAAACGCACCGCACTTGCCGATTTCCGCGCGCAGCGGCGTGGTGGCAAGGGCCTGTCGTCGATGGGCACCAAGGACGAGGATGTCGTCACCACCCTGTTTGTCGCCAATACCCATACGCAACTGCTGTTCTTCACTACCGACGGCATGGCCTACAAGCTGAAGACATGGCGCCTGCCTTTGGGCAGCCGAACAGCCAAGGGCAAAGCTATCGTCAACATCCTGCCGATCCCGCAGGGCGTGTCCATCGCGGCAATCATGCCCGTTGACCGGCCAGAGGCGGAATGGGACGATCTGCAAATCGTCTTTGCGACATCTGCAGGCGATGTGCGCCGCAATGCGCTGTCGGACTTCACCAACGTCAAGTCAAATGGCAAGATCGCCATGAAACTACCTGATGAACATACACTTTTGGTGAATGCACGTATCTGTTCGGAAGGCGATGATGTGATGTTGGTGACAGATTCCGGTCGCGCCATCCGCTTCCCGACCACCGATGTTCGCGTCTTCAAAGGCCGCGACAGTACAGGTGTGCGTGGCATCAGGTTGCAGGGCAATGATAAAGTCGTGTCCATGTCCGTGATCCGCCATTTCGAGGCAGATGCAGAAGAACGTGCCGCCTATCTGAAAATGCGCCGTGCTATGGCAGGCTTGGCAGACGATGCTGAAGTAGAAGATGAAGAAGCCACCCCCGGCCAGATCAGCACCGAACGCTATGCTGAAATGTCGGCGGCAGAAAATCTGATCCTGACGATCAGCGCCAAAGGGTCCGGAAAATTGTCGTCTAGCCATGATTATCCCGTCCGCGGACGCGGCGGCATGGGTGTGACGGCGATGGATAAGGCAATGCGTGGCGGCCCGCTGGTCACATCCTTCCCTGTCGATATGTCGGATCAGATCATGCTGGTTACATCAACCGGCCAGTCGATCCGCGTACCGATCGAGGGGATTTCATTCCGCTCGCGCAGCGCAGGTGGCGTTAAGGTGTTCGACACCGGCAAGGGTGAAACCGTGGTCAGCGTCGCATGGATCGCCGATCAGGGCGATGCCGAGGATGACGTGCCAACGCCCGAATAAGGTGACCGGCATTTATACAACATCAACAGCACGGGCCAATCGGTCCGTGCTGTTTTGCATTGTCCGGTCGCGATGCCCCGCTTACGCAATCAGGCAGGAAAGTTCAAAAAAGGTGTCGCGATGCGTTATTTGGTAACAAGTTTGTTCATGCTGACAGGTGCAACCACGGCAACCGCGCAAAGGTTTGCCGGTGCCAGTATCGACGTTACGCACCTGCGTTTTCCTGACATCAAAGAGATCGAGGCAACTGACTTTTCCGCCAGCGTCGATTTCGACGTCGCATCCGGTTTTGGTCTGGGTGCCAGTATCACATCGCGTGATCAGGCCACTGATGCGGGTTCCGCCGATGTGACCGGCCTGACCCTGCACGGTATCTACACGGTTGATTCTGCGACCAAAGTCGGGTTTTTCATCGCCCGAGAGGATGTATCCCGCACCGATAACGACCTTGAGACTTTGACCTATGGCATCCAAAGCGCCTTTACCGTCGGCCCGATCACCGGTGACGCGCATCTGGGCCGTGGCGAAGTGGAAAGCACGGCCACCGACCAGACAAACGACCTAACTTATTACGGCGCATCTGGTGCATATGGCTTCGGAAACGGCTTTTATGCCACCGGTGCCGGCTTTTTCGGTCGTGTCGAGGACAGGTTCAGCACTCTGGACGTCACCACGGTTGAACTGGGCGCGAAATTCGCCCTGACCCGCAACTTTGACATCGCCGCGACAGTAGGCAAAGTCAAAGCCGAGGATGGTTCAGGCGATACGCAGGAAGAAACTTTTGTCGGGCTTTCCGCATCCTTTGCCTTCGGCCCGCAGGGTGCTGCGACATTTGGCAGCCGTGGCATCTATCAGGTCCTCAAGGTCGGCTTTTGACCATTATCTGCCCCTGAAACGCTGTTTTCCGCCGGTGAATGCATCAACAGTTCCGTTATCGGACAAGGTGTTGTACCCTGAAAGAAAAACAAATCAGAGGCAGAAAAAGGGTGACAGGCATGTTCAGGACAGTCTTGGTATGCGCGGCAGCGGTGACGCTTGCGGCGAACGCAGTGCAGGCGCAGGGTTTCAGCGGCGCGACACTGGGGATTGATTACACCAAATCACTAGAAAACGCCGATCTTGGCGGCGTTAACTACTACGGTCAGGCCGAGGTCGAAGCGGTCGCAGGGATCAGCTTTGCGCTAGATCTGACATTTTACGACTTCATCATCGCAGGCGGTGACGCGCAAAACGTGACGGGCCACGCGATCTATGCGCTGGATAACCAGATCTCTGTCGGGGCGTATTTCGGGCGCGACTGGATTGATGGTGATACTATCAACACCTACGGCGTGCAGGGCGCTTATGACTATGGCGCAGGCATTGCGCAGGGCTATATCGGTCTGGGCGATGGCGTTTATGACGATATCCTGCTGATTGGTGCAGCTGGCAATTACGGCTTTGGTGGCGGTATTTCCGCTGTGGGGTCACTGGACCGTGTCGGTTTTGACGGCGGGCACGGGCTATCGTTGGAAGTAGGTGGCGAATATGCGCTGATGAACGGCCCGACCTTTACCGGCGTTCTGGGCCGCGTGTCCACCGATGACAACGCCGAGGTGTATATCGGCCTTAAAGCGCGGATTGATCTGGGTCATCAGGGTGGCACAACCTTTGACCGGCGCGGCTTTTTCGAAGCCTACCGCGCCCCCAGCCTTTAACGTTGCAGGCCCCGCCAATGTTCGGGGCCTTTTCTTTCGCGGCTGATCGGCCTAAATGCAGTCTATGCAAAACACACTTCATATCATCGGCGGCGGCATGGCCGGATCAGAGGCCGCCTGGCAAGCCGCCAATGCCGGCATCCAGGTCGTCATCCACGAAATGCGGCCCAAGGTCGGCACCTTTGCCCATCGCACCGGCAATCTGGGGGAAATGGTCTGTTCCAATTCCTTCCGGTCCGACGACCATGAACAAAACGCCGTCGGCCTGCTGCATTGGGAAATGCGTCAGGCGGGTGGCCTGATTATGGATATGGCCGCGCGCCACCGCCTGCCTGCGGGTGGTGCCTTGGCCGTGGACCGCGACCCTTTTGCCGAAAGCGTGACCGCCGCGCTGAAATCGCATCCCAACATCACCGTAGATTACGACGAAATCACCGCCCTGCCCAGTGAAGGCCATTGGATCATCGCCACAGGCCCGCTGACATCTGGCGCGCTGGCAGAAGCAATCGCCGCCGAAACCGGGACCGAGGCGCTGGCCTTTTTCGACGCCATCGCGCCCATCGTCTACCACGAGACGGTCAACATGGACGTCGCTTGGATGCAGTCCCGCTATGACAAAGGCCAGACGCTGGAAGAACAGACCGCGTATCTGAACTGCCCAATGACCAAAGATCAGTACGAGGCGTTCATCGACGCGCTGCTGGCCG
>PUNR01000049.1 GCA_003551805.1 Loktanella sp. | reverse complement strand
TGCCATCCAGCAGGCAAAGGCAAGCCACAGGATTCTAGCCGTTCCAGCATCCAGACCAGCGGGATGTTCGCAAGTGGCCGTGCGGCCGGAAATGCACGCACCTGTCCGCCGACATCGGCATGGTTGCCTTTGAACCAGACCTGTTCGACATGACCCTGCCAGCCCGGCGGACAGGACCAAAGCACCGGTGTATAGGCACGCCGTCGTTCATCCCGGGCCAGCGCGTGAAAACCGTGCCGCACATGCGGGGCAAGTTCGGGGCTGTGATAGGCATTTTGATCATCACTCCAACGCCAGATGAATGGCAGCCGCAGGCCCAGCGCCTTGACCGTATCCCAGACGGCGACAGCTTCGATTTCCACGCCGTCGTGACAATGCAACCGGCGGAAATCGGCAGCATATTTGCTGCGCCCGCCAAGGCGGTAATGACGGTAAGCTTGCCTGATGTTACGCTCTGTCGCGCTATCGGCCCGCACCAGTCCGATCATGCCGATAACGCCCGACAGCGACCGCACCGCAAAAGCACCCCGCGAATAGCCGATCAATACGATCCGGTCACCGGGGCGGTAACGGGACGCAACCACGCCGTATGCACGCCTGATGGTGCGATTGATCCCACGCCCGGTGATCACGTCAATCGTGTTGGACCAGTCGCGCCATTGGATGCCCGCCTCGTAATACAGGGTGACATTGTTGCTTTGACTGACTTCGCGCAGCAATTTGAAAGTCAGGCCAGCGTTGGTTTCTGCACCCGGTTCCAGCGATGACATCGTGCCATCCATGATAATAACATGGGTCGCAGGCCCACGTTGTCGGATCGCGGCCTCTTCGGTACGCGCTTTGCGTCCGAAAAGGCCAAAGACCCAATCACGCAGCTGCATTTGCATCCTGCGCCGCAGCAATCGCCTGCCAGACGCGGTGCGGGGTGAAAGGCATGTCAATCTCGGTCACGCCCACATCTTCGAGCGCCGCCAGCACCGCATTGCTGATCGCGGCAAGCGCGCCGACAGTCCCGGCTTCGCCACAACCTTTCATGCCCATCGGATTGTAAAGCGATGGTGTCGGTTCGCTGGCAAAGCCGATCATTGGCAAATCATCCGCGCGTGGCATGGCGTAATCCATGAAACTGGCCGACAGCAGCTGCCCGTCGTCGTCAAATACCGCGGCTTCGGTCAGGGCTTGCCCGATGCCTTGGGCAACGCCGCCGTGGACCTGCCCCTCGGCCAGCATGGGGTTGATCAGATTGCCGAAATCATCGACCACGGTATAGCGGTCGACAGTGACCACACCGGTGACCGGATCAATCTCGACCTCGGCGACATGTGCGCCGTTGGGAAAGCTGCGGTTATCAAGCTTGATCGTGGCTGTTTGGCGCAGCAGGTCTTGGCGACCAGCCGCGCGGGCCATGTCGGCGACATCAAGCATTGTCGGTGTCAGGTTGGAACCGGCAATGCGGAAACGTTCGTCATCAAAACTGATCTGGGCGGCTTCCACACCTTCATGATCGGCCAGAAACGCAGCAAAGGCTGTCCGGATCACATCGACCGCCGCCAACGTGGCGGTGTTCTGTACGGTCACAGAACGTGACCCGCCGGTGCCACCACCCATCGGGATCAGATCGCTGTCACCTTGCACGACCTTGATCCGTGCCGCGGGGATACCGGTATGATCGGCCAGAAACTGGGCATAGACCGTTTCATGCCCCTGCCCGTTCGATTGCGTACCCACATAAATCAGCGCGCCATCATCGGTAAATTCCACCGCCGTCGTTTCGACCGGATCGCCAAGGATGCTTTCGATGTAGTAACACAACCCCTGCCCGCGCAGTTTTCCCTGCATCAGCGACGCAGATTTGCGCGCGGCAAAGCCGTCACGGTCCGCACTTTGCCCCGCCCTGTCCAGCACGCGCACAAAATCCCCCACATCATAAGTAACACCTGTGACACTGGTATAGGGAAAGTGTTGAGGTTTGATGAAGTTCTTGACCCGCAATTCCCACGGATCAACCCCAAGGCTGCGCGCGGCGGCATCCATGCTGCGTTCCAGCACGAAAATCGCCTCTGGTCTGCCGGCACCGCGATAGGCGTCGACCGGCGTGGTATTGGTGTAAATGCCGCGCGTGCGCATATGGGCGGTCTGCACGTCATAAGTGCCCATCAGTACCTTGGCGAACAATTCGGTCTGGATCGCTTGGGCGAATTGCGAATTATAGGCACCCATATTGGCAATAGTATCAAGTCGATAGGCGATGATGCGATAGTCAGCATCAAAGGCAAGTGTCGCTGTCGTCGTCAGGTCGCGGCCTGCATTGTCGGTCAGCATCGCTTCGGTCCGTTCCGACATCCAGCGCACCGGACGACCCAGCACGCGGGCGGCATGGGCGACGCAGAAAGGTTCGGGATAGCGCATACCTTTCATCCCGAACCCACCGCCGACATCGGGTGTGGTGACGCGCAGGTCGGTTTCGGACAGGCCAAAATGATGCATCAGGTCGCGCTTGGTGGACCAGACACCCTGCCCGTTCACCGCGACATGAAGGCGGCCATCGGTGACTTCGGCAAAGCAGCCGCGCGGTTCCATGGCATTCACGATGACGCGGTTGTCGAAAACTTGCGTCGTGACGACATGGGCGGCGCTGGCGATGGCGGCCTCGGTCGCATCAGCATCGCCCAGCGCCCAATCAAACGCCAGATTGTCGGGTGCCTCTGGGTGGATCACATCCCCGCCGATCGCCAGTGCCACATGCACAGGCAGGTCGTCGATGTCGAGCAGCACAGCCTCTGCCGCGTCTTTGGCAGCGATCAGGCTGTCAGCAACAATCATGGCAATCGGCTCGCCCACATGACGGACGCGGGTTTGTGCCAAAATCGGGCGAACGGGGGCGGCACCATTGCGCAAGACCTTGCCTTCCAGCCCGATCCGGACGCCAGCGGCGACCAGATCATCTGCCGTCACGATCAGGGCCACACCAGGCATGGCGCGCGCCTCTTCGAGATCCAGCGCCGTGATCGTGCCATGTGCGACACCCGCGCGCACAAAAAACGCATGCAGCGCGCCATCAGGACTGACATCATCAACATAGCGACCGGTACCTGTCAGAAACCGCAGATCCTCCACCCGTGTGACCGACTGGCTTTTGCCGAACTTTTCCATACTGACCCTCGCTACTGTGCCTGTCAGAGCCTAGCGGGCAGGCACCGCTTGTCCACCCCCGCGCCCGAACAAAGCCTTTCCCTTGGCGGCGCTGCTTGGTATCTGGCGACAAGCCTAAAAAGGACATGACAAGATGCCGATGGAAAAGACCTTCAACGCCGCCGAAGCCGAAGCCCGCCTTTATAAAATGTGGGAAGAGGCCGGCGCCTTCAAAGCAGGTGCCAATGCCAGCCGGGACGAAACGTTCTGCATCATGCTGCCGCCGCCCAATGTGACGGGCCATCTGCATGTCGGCCACGCCTTCAACCATACGCTGATGGATATCCTCACGCGCTGGAAGCGGATGCAGGGGTTTGACACGCTTTGGCAGCCGGGGCTGGACCATGCGGGGATCGCCACGCAGTTGATGGTCGAAAAGGACCTTGCCGCCACAGGCCAACCCAAACGGGTCGAGATGGGGCGCGAGGCGTTCCTGAAAAAGGTCTGGGAATGGAAAGGCGACAAGGGCGGCGTCATCGAACAACAGGCACGGCGCTTGGGCGACTCTATGGATTGGTCGCGGTCTGCCTTCACCATGTCAGGTGCTGAATCAGCCCCCGCCACCGAACCAGCAGGCAATTTCCACGACGCTGTGATCCGCGTTTTCGTCGATATGTATAAAAAGGGCCTGATCTATCGCGGCAAGCGGCTGGTCAACTGGGACCCGCATTTCGAAACCGCGATTTCCGACCTCGAGGTCGAAAGCACCGAAGTCGACGGCCACATGTGGCATTTCAAATACCCGCTCGCCGGTGGGGAAACCTATGAATATGTCGAAAAGGACGAAGACGGCAACGTCACCCTGCGCGAAGTCCGCGATTACATTTCCATCGCCACGACCCGCCCTGAAACCATGCTAGGCGATGGCGCGGTTGCCGTTCACAAGGACGATCCGCGCTATGCGCCCATCGTCGGCAAGTTCTGCGAAATTCCCGTAGGCCCCAAGGAACACCGCCGCCTGATCCCTATCATCACCGATCCTTATCCTGATCCCGACTTCGGCTCTGGTGCGGTGAAAATCACCGGCGCGCATGATTTCAACGACTATGAAGTCGCCAAACGCAACAATATCCCAATGTATGCGCTGATGGACACACGCGGCCAGATGCGCGCCGACGGGCGGCCCTACGCCGAAGAAGCAGCAACTGCGCAGCGGATCGCCAATGGCGAGCAAGAGTTTGACGAGGCGATGATCGCCGCGATGAACCTTGTGCCCGACGCCTATCGCGGGCTGGACCGGTTCGAGGCGCGTGCACGCGTGGTGGCGGATGTGACGGCAGAAGGTCTGGCAGTCATGGTACCCGCCCCGGCCCCCGAGCCAGCGGCAAACGCAGAGGTCCCGGATCAAGTCCTGGACGCCCCCACCATGATCCCCCTGGTCGAAGCCAAAAAGATCATGCAGCCTTTCGGCGACCGCTCGCGCGTGGTGATCGAACCGATGCTGACTGACCAATGGTTCGTGGACACTGCCAAAATCGTCGGCCCAGCGCTGGACGCGGTCAAGCAAGGCCGTACCAAAATCATCCCCGAGTCAGGCGAAAAGGTCTATTACCACTGGCTGGAGAATATCGAGCCTTGGTGCATTTCCCGCCAATTGTGGTGGGGGCACCAGATTCCGGTCTGGTACGGCCTTGATCTGGGTGTTGACGACGAAACCAACCCGTCCGGCACCTTGGATGAAACCGAGCTTTTGGGCCTGCTGCTTGACGGTATGGTTCATCGCGGCACCGTGATGCATTGCGGCACCGACCTTGACGCCGTGAAAGACGCCTTCATCTTCGACAACGCCGATCTGCCCAGCCCTCTAAGCCACGCCACAATCGTCGAAGTGGCCGACAAAGCCGAAGCTATCGACCGCTTCGCCGCCGGTCTGGCAGATTACAACGTCACGCAAGACCCGATGAAACTGGTGTTCCCCGTCTGGCGCGACCCTGATGTGCTGGACACATGGTTCTCTTCCGGCCTGTGGCCCTTCGGCACGCTTGGCTGGCCGAACGACGACCCTGCGATGAAATACTTCCCCGGTGACGTGCTGATCACCGGACAGGACATCCTGTTCTTCTGGGTCGCGCGGATGATGATGATGTCCCAAGCCGTGCTGGAACAGGACCCGTTCCACACGATCTACCTGCATCAGCTTGTCCGCGACGCCAAGGGCGAGAAGATGTCAAAGACCAAGGGCAATGTCATCGACCCGCTCGACATGATCGACCAATATGGCGCGGATGCGCTGCGGTTCAGCAATGCGCAGATGGCGGCTATCGGCGGCGTGCTGAAAATATCCGAAGACCGGATCAAGGGCTATCGCAATTTCGGCACCAAACTTTGGAATGCATTCAGTTTTGCAGATCACTACAATATTGCATACCCCGGTGACCCTGCCCTGCCTACGGCCCAGCTGACGCTGAACAAATGGATCATCGGCGAAACCGGCAAGGTGCGCGAAACCGTCGATGCCGCGCTGCATGCCTACCGCTTCAACGATGCCGCCGATGCGCTTTATGGCTTCACATGGGGCAAGGTCTGCGACTGGTATCTGGAATTCTCCAAACCGATCCTGCAGGGCGAAGACGCAGCCGCCAAGGCCGAGACCGAACAGACCCTGCGCTGGGTGCTGGACCAATGCCTGATCCTGCTGCACCCGATCATGCCTTTCATCACCGAAGAGCTTTGGGGTCTGGCAGACAACCGTGCCAAGATGCTGTGCCACGCAGACTGGCCAAACTACGGCAGCGAACTGGTCGACACAGACGCCGACCGCGAAATGAACTGGGTGATCGGCCTGATCGACAACACCCGTTCGGCACGCGCACAAGTCCATGTCCCTGCAGGCGCACAGGTGCCACTGCTGGTCACAGGCCTTGACGCCAAAGGCCAGTCGGCATGGGACAACAACGCAACCCTGATCCAGCGGCTGGCCCGCATCGAAAGCCTGACGCATGTCGATACCTTCCCCAAAGGCTGTGTCACCATCCCTATGGAGGGGGGCACCTTCGGCCTGCCGCTCGAAGGGCTGATCGATGTGGCAGCCGAAATTGCACGGCTGGAAAAGACGCTGCAAAAGCTTGCCAAGGAACTTGGCGGTCTGCGTGGACGGCTGAACAACCCCGCCTTCGTGGCCTCCGCCCCAGATGACGTCGTGGCCGAAGCGCGCGCCAACCTCGCCTTGCGCGAAAACGAAGACACCCAGATCAAAGCCGCCATCGCGCGCCTGCAAGAACTGGGATAAACAGGCGGGGGCCAACCCCTTGGCCCCCTGCTTCTTATTTCTAAAAATACTCCCCGCGCGGAGCGCATAAAAGGTGAAATCCATGCCCCACCCCAAAGTGACCCCGCTTGCTGCCTCTCTCCCTGCCACGGTCCCTTTCGTCGGGCCGGAAACGCAGGAACGCGAAAGGGGTGCACCGTTCATCGCGCGGCTGGGCGCAAACGAAAGCGCCTTTGGCCCCTCGCCCAAGGCCATCGCCGCGATGCAAAAAGCCGCATCCGATGTCTGGATGTACGGCGATGCCCAAAGTTACGACCTGCGTGTAGCGCTTGCGCCGCATCACGGTGTTGGCATGGACAACATCATCGTCGGCGAAGGGATCGACGGGCTGCTCGGGCTGCTGGTCCGGCTTTATATTGCACCGGGGGATGTGGCGGTCACATCGGACGGGGCCTATCCGACCTTCAACTACCACGTTGCGGGCTTTGGCGGGCAATTGCACAAAGTCCCCTATAACGGCGATTGCGAAGACCCCGACGCACTGGTCGCCAAGGCGCATGAAACCGGCGCAAAGCTGGTCTATATCGCGAACCCCGACAACCCGATGGGTAGCTGGCATCAGGGCGACGTTATTACCCGCATGATCGCCAACCTGCCGGAGAATTGTCTGCTGCTGCTGGACGAAGCCTATATTGACCTTGCCCCTGACGGCACGGCCCCCGACATCCCCGCAGATACCCCGAACGTGATCCGCCTGCGCACCTTTTCCAAGGCGCATGGCATGGCAGGTGCGCGCATCGGTTATGCCATCGGCGCGGCAGAGGTCATTGCGGGATTTGACAAGGTGCGCAACCATTTCGGGCTTAGCCGGATATCGCAGGCGGGTGCCTTGGCCGCGTTTCAGGACAGTGGCTGGCTGGATCATGTGCGCAGCGAAATCGCAACCTCACGTGCAAGGATTGGCCAGATCGCCCGCGATAGCGACCTGACCACCCTGCCCTCTGCCACCAATTTTGTCACGATCGATTGTGGCAAGGATGGCGCGTTCGCGCGGCGGGTACTAGCCTCGTTGGTCGATCAGGGCATTTTCGTGCGCATGCCCTTTGTTGCCCCGCAAGACCGCTGCATCCGCGTCAGTTGCGGCACACCTGATCAGATCGCAGCTTTCGCGGCGGCCCTGCCTGTGGCTTTGCATCACGCATCTGTGTAAATCAGCGCTTGCCTTCCAGTGACTGGAACCACCCATTCAGGTGCCAGTCCCACAAAAGGAAGAGAAACCATGCGCCTTTGGATCCCACTTGCCGCGGTTGCCGTGATCGGCACCGCAATCGTCGCCCAAACCGTCACAATGGACCACAGCGGCCATGCCGGCATGAACCACGGCGACCATGCCGATATGGATCATAGCGGTCACGATATGGCAGCACCCCCGAATGACGCCGCCGCTGCCTTCGCCGCTGTCAACGACGCCATGCATGCCGCGATGATGATCCCCTTCACCGGCGATGCCGATGTCGATTTCATCCGCGGCATGATTCCGCATCACGAAGGCGCTGTCGCCATGGCCGAGGTCGTGCTGGAATATGGCAGCGACCCCGAAGTACGCGAACTGGCCCTTGAAATCATCGCCGCGCAGCAGGAAGAAATCGCTTGGATGCAGGACTGGCTCGCCACCAACGCCCCTGCCGATTAGGCAGAGGCGACCACGTTTGACGCAGCCTCAAGCGCGCCGCGCCCATGCGGGATATCCAGCGCCTTGAGCCCTGCATCAATCGTGCCCAGCGCGCCCATAATCATTTGGGCGTTCACATGGCCCATATGACCGATGCGGAAATAGCCATCCGCAGGCGCGCGCCCCAGCCCGATCCCAAGCGTCAGCCCGCAGGTATGTTCGCACCAATTGCGCAACCTGTCGCCCAACGGTGACCCGATCACAGCCGAAGTGACCGCATGCGACCGATGCGCCGCATCCGCCACGTTCATCTGCAACGGTCCGGTCGTGGACCAGCAATCAAACGCCGCCCAGACTGTCTGCGCAAGCTTGGCATGACGGGCAAAGACATGGTCCAGCCCCTCGGCCTTGATCAGGTCCAGCGCGGCACGCAATCCGTAAAGGTGGTGTGTGGGGGCTGTGCCATTGAAATACTGGTAGAATTGTTCCGGCTCTGCCCGCGGGCGCCAATCCCAATAACTGGTGACGCAATCACCGCGCGCGGCATCGGCTTTGGCGTTGAACCACACGAAACCCAGCCCTGCAGGCGTCATCAGCCCTTTCTGGCAACCGGCAACCATGACATCGACGCCCCAGGCGTCCATCTCGAACCGGTCGCAGCCAAGGGATGCGATGCAATCCGCGAACAGCAGCGCCGGATGCCCTGCAGCATCCACTGCCGCGCGCAAAGCTGCGATATCGTTTTTCACGCTGGTGGATGTATCGACCTGCACCGCCAGCACCGCCTTGATCCGGCCTGCCTTATCCGCCGCCCGATATTCGGTGACCCTGCCCGCATCGACAGGCGTGTTGTATCCGAAATCAAGCGTTTCCACATGCACGCCCATGCCTGCGGCCATCGCCCCCCAGCCAATGCAGAATGGCCCCGTCGCCAGTACCAGCACGGCATCGCCACGCGACATTGTATTGGCCAGCGCGGCCTCCCATGCGGCATGGCCGTTGCCGATATAGATCGCAACCTTGGCCGTGGTCATGGCGACGGCTTGCAGATCGGGGATCAGGCTGGCGGTCAGGTCGTGCAATTCGCCTTCATAGATGTTGGGCGAGGCGCGGTGCATCGCGCGCAGAACGACATCGGGCATGACTGAAGGACCGGGAATAGCCAGATAGGCCCGACCGTTGGAAAGTGACATGAAATAGCTTTCTGAAAGGTTGCACGCCGGACAGTAACGCCGCGCCGGGCGGCGTCAAGCTTGCCCAACTTGCCCTATGCCCCCATTTACGATTAGACCGTTGCAAGTCATCACAAAAGAAGGCGGCCAATGCCCCCACCCATTCCCAAAGACGGCAAAGACCAGTCCGCGACCAGCCTGTTTTGGTGGCTGTGGCGCGATTATCTGCGTCACCACAAGGGCTTGCTGATACTGGCGCTGGTACTGATGGCCGTCGAAGGATCAATGCTGGCCGCACTTAGCCGCATGGTTCAGCCGATGTTCGATGACGTATTTGCCGCGGGCGACAGTGACGCGCTTTACTGGGTTGGATTTGCCGTCATGGGTATCTTCATCCTGCGTGCGGCCACGGCTGCGGGACGGTCGATCCTGATGACGCTGATCCAGCAATACGCGTCAGCCGACATGCGCCGCCATTTGCTGGCCCATATGATGACGCTGGACACCGGATTTTTCCAGACCCACCCGCCGGGGCAACTGATCGAACGGGTGCAGGGTGATGTCGGCGCGATCAACGGGATCTGGGCCAGCATCCTGACCGCCCTCGGGCGTGATCTGGTGTCGCTGATCGGGCTGTTTTCAGTCGCTCTGTGGATCGACTGGCGATGGACGCTGATCGCTGTGATCGGCGTGCCGCTGCTGGTGATGCCATCCTTGCTGGTGCAGGCCTATATCCGTCGCCGGTCGCGCAATGCGCGCGCGATTGCAGGGCGCATTTCCACGCGGCTGGACGAGGTGTTTCACGGCATCAACCCGATCAAGCTGAACCGTTTGGAAAAGTATCAGGGCGACCGGTACAACGACCTGATCAAGCAGGGGATCGACGCGAATGTGCGCACCTCTGTCGGGCAGGCAACTGTGCCGGCGCTGATCGATATCATGACCGGTCTGGGGTTTCTCGGCGTGCTGATTTACGGCGGGTCCGAGATTATCTCGGGCGAAAAGACAGCCGGGCAGTTCATGGCGTTTTTTACGGCAATGTCGCTGGCCTTTGATCCGTTGCGCCGTCTGGGCGCGATGGCTGGCCAATGGCAGATGGCGGCGGCCAGTGTCGAACGGCTGCAAGAGGTGTTGAACCTGCACCCCTCGATTCTGTCACCGGCACAGCCACGCGCGGTCCCTGATGGATTGCCGCAGATCACGATAGATGACGTGCATCTGCATTATGGCGACCTGCCCGTCCTGCGCGGGGCCAGCTTCACCGCCGAGGCAGGCAAGACGACTGCGCTGGTCGGTGCATCCGGCGCTGGCAAAAGCACGATCTTCAATGTCCTGACCCGGCTGGTCGATCCGAACACGGGCGAAGTGCGGATCAACGGCACGCCGATCAACACGATGGGGCTGGGCGATTTGCGCGGGCTGTTTTCCGTGGTCAGTCAGGATGCAGCGCTGTTCGACGAAACCCTGCGCGACAATATCCTGCTGGGGCGCGACGATATCAGCGAGGCACAGTTGCAACAGGCGCTTGACGCAGCCCATGTCAGTGACTTTCTGCCGATGCTGGCGAACGGTCTGGACAGCCCTGCCGGACCGCGCGGGTCAAATCTTTCGGGTGGACAGCGCCAGCGTGTCGCTATCGCGCGGGCCTTGATCCGCAACACGCCGGTCCTGCTGCTGGACGAAGCGACAAGCGCGCTTGATACCAAATCCGAAAGCATCGTGCAGGAGGCGCTGGAAAAGCTGTCCGCAGGGCGCACGACATTGGTGATCGCGCACCGCCTGTCGACGATCTATAACGCCGACAAGATCGTAGTGATGGATCAGGGCCGCGTCGTCGACCAAGGCACCCATGACGAACTGATTGCGCGCGGCGGCATCTATGCCGACCTGAACCGCCTGCAATTTTCACAGCAAAAGGAAAATGATGATGTCTGACCGCGTAGTCCTGTCTGTCAGCGGCACCGACCGGCTAGAGTTCCTGCAAGGGCTGATCACCAATGACGTCACCCGTGCGGCAGGTAGCATCATCTACGCTGCCTTGCTCACACCACAGGGTAAATTCATCGCGGATTTCTTTGTCATCGGTCAGGACGACCGCTTGCTGGTGGATGTAGCGCAAAGCCATGCCGCAACGCTGGCACAACGGTTGATGATGTACCGGCTGCGCGCTGCCGTGCAGATCGACCAGACCGATCTGGTGGTGTCGCGCGGAACCGGTGCGATGCCACAGGGCGCTATGGCTGATCCGCGCCATCCGGCCTTGGGCTGGCGGCATTACGGCAACAGCGACAGCGACATCAGCGATAACACCGATTGGGACGCCCTGCGCGTGGCGCATCTGATCCCGGAAACAGGGATCGAACTGACACCCGACACTTATATCTTGGAGGCAGGTTTCGAAAACCTGCATGGCGTCGATTTCCGCAAAGGTTGCTATGTCGGGCAGGAACTGGTTGCACGCATGAAGCACAAGACCGAATTGCGCAAAGGGCTGGCGCGGATCCGGATCGACGGCGAGGCGGATTGCGGCGACGCTATCACTTCGGATGGTAAAGATGTGGGTGTGCTGCACAGTGTCAGCGGCGATCAGGCCATTGCCTATCTGCGCTTTGACCGCGCAACAGGCCCGATGCAGGCAGGCAGTGCAACAGTGGCGCGGGCAGACTAGCAAGTGCGCCACGTGTTTTCGATCTGCGCTGTGAAATTCGCGAACATCTGGCCGCTTGGTTGCAAGCGACTTATCCCGCGTCGCTGCCCCAGATGCGTGGATCATTGACTATCACCAGCCCTGAAACCTAGGCGCGGCACGCTGGCTTTGATCAGCCCGCGTTGCTTTGTACGCCGCCGACATGCGCCAGACGCACAAGTTCCGGCAGCGATGCTGCGCCTGTTTTGCGCATGACCGACGCGCGGTGGTTTTCCACTGTCCGCTGATTGATGCCCAGATCGTTGGCGATGATCTTGTTGGGCGCGCCTTGCAGTACCCCCGCCAGCACATCGATTTCGCGTGGTGTCAGGCTGGTGAACCTTTTGCGCGCTGACGCCGCTGCTTTGCTTTGTCCGCTGTCACCCGGTTTAACTGCAATCGCATGGCGCAGGCTGGCCAACAGATCGGCGGCACTTGCCGGTTTTTCGATCAGATCGGATGCACCAGCCTTGAACGCCGCGACAGCGATAGAAACATCGCCGTGACCGGTCAGCATGACCATCGGCAGGTTCAGGCCCTCATCGCGCAAGGTTGCAATCAAGGTCGCACCGTCCATTCCCGGCAAGTTGTTGTCGATCAGCAGGCAATCGGTTTCGCTTGGGCGTGGCGCGGCCAGCAGATCCTCGCTTGAGGCATAGGTTCTGACGCCCCAGCCTTCGACCTCGAACAGACGCCGCATGGTTTCGCGCACCATCAGATCATCATCGACGACATGCACCGTCGTGATACTGTCGCGATGCCCGCTATGTGGCCGCCTTGTGCCTTTTGCACAGGTCAAAAGGCTGGATATCTGCGCCAGCAGCACGTCGGGCATCACCGGTTTGATCACCTGCGCGAAACCGGCGGCATCGATGGCTTGCAGGGTTTCGGTTGTGATATCGCCGGTCAGGATGATCGTCGGCAGCTCATTGCCAAGCAGTTCGGCCAGATTCTGCGCCAAGCTCAGACCATCATCGTCATCGACCAGATCATAATCCGTCAACAACAGATCCGGTCCTTCGGGGTAATCCTTGACCCAAGCCAAGGCAGCATTCACATTTGCCATAGCCACAACCGTATGGCCCGATTTGGTGAGCATCTTGGTCATCAATTCACGCAGGGGGTCTTCATCCTCGACCAGCAGAATGGTGCCGGTCTTGTGTTTGACTGTGGCATCCTGTTTCGGGGTCTTGGCCCGTGCTGCCTTGTCGGCGACATCCATCGCCATGCTGAAACACGAGCCTTTCCCCAGCTTGGATTTGACCGTGACGGGATGTTCCATCAGCATGGCCAGCCGCTGCACGATGGCAAGGCCAAGGCCCATGCCGTGTTCAATCATGACCGTATCGGTATCGACGCGGTGATAGGCGTTAAAAATCGCGGCGGTATCCGTGTCGGCAATGCCGATCCCACTGTCGCATACCTGCACAATCACCTGATCCTTGCGCCTGCGACAGCCCAAGACAATCCCGCCCTTTTGGGTGTATTTCACCGCATTGGACAAAAGATTGCGCAGCATCTGTTCAAGAAGTTGCGGATCAGTCAGCACCCAAAGCGAACAAGGCACCGTGCGCAGGCGCAGACCCTTGAGGCCCGCATGGGGTGAAAATTCATCCACAAGCTGCTGCATCAGGCGGCCAATCTCGACCGGTTGGATATTGGGCCGCACCGTGCCGGATTCGATCCGGTTCACATCCAGCATGGAATCCAGCATCAGCGTCATGGAATTCAACGTCTGATCCAGAATTGCCGTCAGGCGCAACGCCTCGGCCGAGGGGCGGTGCCGCGCCAGAAGTTTGTGCAGCAACGCCATGGATTGCAGCGGTTGGCGCAGATCGTGACTGGCCGATGCCAGAAACCGCGATTTCGCTTTGGTTGCCCGCTCTGCCTCGTCCATGGCAGTGACCAGCGCGACAGTGGCGCGTTTACGCTCGGTGATGTCGATATAGGTGATAACCAGCCCTTCGACCTTGTCGCCTTCGGCGCGGTAAGGCTGGATGCGACGCAAGAACCATTTGTCACCTGCACCTTGGGCTTCGGTTTCGATGGGGACTTTGCCGGTTAGAACGGTTTGTGTGTCACGGATCAGATCATCATCGCGCGCCACACTGGCTAGATCGGTAAAGGGCCGCCCGACATCGGACGGGATCACCCGAAAAATCTGCCGCGCGGCGGGGGTGAAAAACCGGATCGTGAGGTCAAGATCCAGAAACAATGTGGCGACATCGGTGCTGTACAGGACGTTTTGCAAATCATTCGCCGTGGTCCGGTGCCGTTCCAGCGTTTCCTGCAACTGGACATTCAGGGCGGTCAGTTCTTCGTTCAGCGATTGCAATTCTTCTTTGGAGGCCAGCAATTCTTCGTTGGTAGACTGGAATTCCTCATGGATTGACCGCGCTTCGGCGGCATCATTGCCATGCGCTTCGATTTCCTGTTCCAGATCACGCAACGCTTCGGACAGATCACTGCGGGTTGTGGCCAGCTCCAGCTCCAGATCGGCGCTGTCCTGCGTGGTCTTGGCGCCAGTCTGGTCAACATCCGACGACATCGGCACGCGGTCGATGAAACAGGCCAGAAGCATCGGCTGCGCCCCGCCAGACACGCGGTGGATCACGATATCAAAACTGGGCTGCCCCGGCATCCGGCTGCCTGCGACCTTGGCCAGCGGATTGGCCGGACTGCAAGACGCAACCGCAGCGCGGAACCGTGCATGGATCGCCTTGGGCAAAAAGCCGACCAGATCGGTGGACGGATGACCTTGGGTGAATTTCAGGTACCGTTCGGTTGGCCCCAAAAGGTACAGCGTTTCAAACTGCGGATTGAACAGCACCGCAGCAGGCGCATGGTATTCCAACACAATCCGGCGGCACAGAT
This sequence comes from Loktanella sp., assembly GCA_003551805.1. Taxonomy (GTDB): domain Bacteria; phylum Pseudomonadota; class Alphaproteobacteria; order Rhodobacterales; family Rhodobacteraceae; genus Yoonia. Next base: position 6,308 of record PUNR01000049.1, on the reverse strand, counting down.
TTGCCAGCGACGCATTCTGTGCTGGTGTTGGCATGCTGCGCGCAGGTGCATCGTCGCGCAGGCCTGCGGCAAAATCCAGATCCTGCGCCTGGCTGTGGCCGGTGCGCCGCCACAGGCGGGCGCTTTTGTCGGCCATAGTGAAGCAATTGTCACTGGCGCCGGGCATTTCTGCCGCGCCTAGCAACAACAGCCCGTTCTCGCGCAAGGCAAAGCACGACCGTGCGATCACACGTTTCTGCGCGTCGGGTGTCAGATAAATCAGCACATTCCGGCAGGACACCAGATCAATTTTGGAAAACGGCGGGTCGGTCAGCAGGTCAGCGACGGTAAAGACGATAATGTCGCGCAACCGCGACGTGACGCGCCAGCCACCATCTTCGGCGATAAAGAACCGCTTCAGTCGGGCGGGGGACACGCTGGTTTCGATATCGGCGGAATAATAGCCCGCCCTTGCGGTCGTAATCGCCTCGGGGTCGATGTCAGAGGCAAGGACTTGCACCTGCCCGGTAAATCCGCTGGCTTCGATCGCTTCTGTGCAGGCGATGGCAAGGCTATACGCCTCTTCGCCAGTGCTGCAACCCGCCACCCAAACACGCAAGGGCCGGTCGCCGGGATGGGCTGCCAGCAGATCAGGCAGGGCTGTGGTGGACAAATGTTCAAATACCGCGGGGTCGCGGAAAAAGCTGGTAACATGGATCAACAGATCAGCCGACAATTGGCTGCGTTCATCATTGTCTGCGCGCAAGATATCCAGATAGCGCGCGTTCTCGTCCGGCCCCAGCCCGATCAGCGCCATACGCCGCGCGATCCGCCGTTCCAGCGTGCCACGTTTATAAAGCGAAAAATCCTGCGCTCCGTGGGTCCGGATGAAGTCCAGCACATCGTTGCTGCAAGTTTCTTGCGCGTCACCCACCACGTCATGATGGTCGGTCGCGGCAAAGGCGATGATAGCATCGTGAAATGCGTCGGTGGCAAGGGTTTGCGCGACATGGCCTGTGTCAATCGCACTTTGCGGCATGCTGGGATAGCGCGCATCGGCAGGGTCTTGCGCCATGATCAGACCACCCGCCTTGCCGAAATTGGCAAGGGCCGCGCTGCCGTCATGACCGTTGCCAGACAGGATAACACATGCAGCCTGCACGCTTTTGTCCTTGGCCAAGGAGTCCAGACAAACGTCAAAAGGCAATCGCACCGCTTTGCCGGTGTCAGGCTTGAACAGATGCACTTTGCGTGTCTTGACCTGCAAGAAAACACCGGGGGGGATCACGTGCAGGGTGCCCGCGCGCAACGCCATGCCATCGGTCGCTTGCACGACATGCAAGCCTGTATGCTCTTGCAGCAGATCAACCATCATGCCGCTGTGCGCAGGGTCAAGATGCAGGATCAGGATAAAGGCCGCCTGCGTTGTCGCAGGTAGGTCATGCAGCACCGCGCGACACACCTCCAGCCCGCCAGCAGAAGCGCCGATGGCAATGACATGCAGTGTTTTGTCTGTCTCGTCTTTTGGCAATTCATGCTCCTGAGCAAGGTGATCTTGAAACGATACGCGTCGCTGGGAACATTCTGCCGACTTTAGGCCGGCCTGATCACTGTAGCATGTTTATGAACAATCACACCCACCAAATCACAGGCGATCTGCCGCCATTTGATCGCCCGCCTAGGTAGATTCCGATGCTATTGGCACGAAACCCCACCGCGTATTCAGTTTGTGCGAGTGCGGATATCCCGTTTGCACCGCATGACCGGACGATCGCGACCTTGCAAATGCTTCAAAGGAATCCCCGATCCTCTTTAGGCATGACGAATTGCATCACTGATTGATCGTCCGGTCACCCTAAGACCGACACCGGGCTTAGTTGCCCGGTTTTGACGACACGTGAAATTCGTCCTTTGCGCCAAAAATTGCGCGCCGAGGGCAGCAACCAACAAGGAACTCCCATGAACCAGATCATTTACATCGTTGGCGCCATCGTCGTCATCATGGCCATTCTCAGCTTTGTCGGAATGCGTTGAACTATTAGAAATACAAGGAAAATTGCCATGACACCCATGACGACACAGCCCTATGTGACGGATGAATCCGGCGCATCGACCCATTCCTATGTCGATTGGCCGGCAATTCTGGCTGGCACGATCTTCGCATTGGCGATTTCATTCGTGCTGACCAGTTTTGGCGCCGGACTGGGCCTTTCGCTGTCATCGCCCTACCGTGGTGAAGGTGTCTCTGCATCTTGGCTGGCGATTGCCGCAGGTATCTGGATGGCCTGGGTTATGGTCACCGGCTTTGGCGCTGGTGGTTATCTGGCAGGCAGGATGCGCCGCCCGATTGGTGACGCCGTTGGCGAAGAAGTCGAAGTGCGCGACGGATCGCACGGCCTGATCGTCTGGGCCACTGGCACAGTATTGGGCGCGTTTCTGGCGGTTTCCGGTGCGGGCGGGCTGATCTCCGCTGGGAGCAATGCTGCGGGAACTGCCGCTGACACCGTGACAGAGGCCGTATCATCCGATTACTTCGCCAGCCTGATGCTGCGCGGCAGTGCGGGTATCAACCCTGATACCCAGCAAGAGATTGCCAGCCTGATCACCCGCGCCGCCGTCGAAGGCGAAATGGTCGAACGTGACCGGGACTATCTGGCGCAAATCGTCGCCGCCAATACCGCAATGTCAGAGCCCGATGCCCGCGCCCGCATCGATGAAGTCGCGACCGAAATCGATACTGCGATGACATCGGCCACCGACGCGATCGAGGATGCCCGCATCGCCGGGATCATCTTTGGCTTCATTAGTGCCGCGACCCTTTTGCTTGGCGCGGTTGCCGCGTTCTTTGCTGCCGTCGCAGGTGGCCATCACCGCAACGCGAAACTTGGCTTCTCGACAGTCATGCCAACGCGCTGATCCATTCCTCTTTCTCGAAAGGACGACACCATGCCCGCAATTATTGCCTGGTTATTAGGCGCCCCACTTTTGGTCATCATCATTATTGCCATTCTTTTGTAACTTACGTTTCCCACGCCCAGCCGATGCAACATCCCCCGTCAACGAAGGAGTTTCATATGCCGCAAGAGACCCAGTCACAGCTATTTATCCGCCTGCTCAAGGACGCCCGCAGAACGGATCGCATGCTCAACAAGATCAAACGCTCGGTCCGTTCGCGGGCCTATGCCAAGCGGTTCAAGGAAATGTTCATGTCTGACCAGCCAAGGGGCCATAACGCCGCCCTGCCGATGGATTGTGTGCAGATGATAGACAATCCCGCAAGGCCAGGCACCCGCAACTAGGCGCTGCGAACATCATACGCGACAATGGGAGCACGAGATGACAATCGAAACTTTCGACGACCTGTTTTTGCACACGCTCAAGGATGTTCTGTACGCAGAACGCAAGATCCTCAAGGCGCTGCCGAAGATGGAAAAGAACGCGACCAACGCAAAACTGAAACTAGCCTTAACGACGCACAAGGACGAAACCGAAAACCATATCCTGCGTCTGGAAGAGGTATTCGACCTTTTGGGCAAGCCCGCGCGCGGGGCGAAATGCGATGCCATGCTGGGCCTGCTCGAAGAGGCCGAGGGTCTGATGAGCGAGATTGAAGACCCCGAAACCATGGACGCCGCGATCATCTCGCTTGCGCAAGCGGTCGAGCATTACGAAATCGCGCGCTACGGCACCTTGGTGCAATGGGCCAAACAGCTTGGCCATACCAAGGTCGCAGAGCTGCTGAAAGAAACGCTGGATCAGGAATATGCGACAGACAAGTGGCTGTCGAAACTTGCCGAAAAAACTGTGAACGCCGCAGCGACGGCCTGATCCGCGCTTTCACTACCCCAAACCCCATGCGCGGCCCACAGGCCCCGTATGGACCCATCTGCCGATGACCACACACGCGTGCAGTCACGCCTATCAAAAAGGCTTATCATGATGAAACAACACTCTTTCCATGTCCTACTTCCGCAGCAAACATTGGCGCTGCACCGTCGCGCGCTCAAGCTGACGTCAAACCCGCATCGCGCTGATGATCTGGTGCAGGAAACCTTGCTCAAGGCTTGGGCAAAACGCGACAGTTTTCGCCCGGGTTCGCACCTGCGGGCCTGGCTATTCACCATCCTGCGCAACACCTTCTTTTCGGACCTGCGCAAGTACCGGCGTGAGGTTGAAGATGCCGATGGCAAATTGGCCGAGACCTTGTACGAGCTCCCAAGACAGGACCACGCCGTCGCCATAACCGAACTGGTGTCGGCCATCGCAAAGCTGCCTGATGTACAGCGCAAGCCATTGGTGATGATGGGGGTCTACGGCTATTCCCAGCTGGAAACGGCGATTGCCTGCGGCTGTACGGTTGGCACAGTCAAAAGCCGCGTCAGCCGTGGCCGTAGCGTACTCAGCTATGCTGTGGCCCATGATGTCAATCGCAGGTCGCCGCTTGCACCGACAGTCACGCAAGCAGCGACCGGATCATCCTGAGGGAACAACCCGGCCTTGGTCGAACCATCGCCACCCGCGATCTGCCGGAGTGGCGGAGTGGCGGATCGCTATTTGCCAAGGCAGCGCCAGTCAATCACGCCTGTCAGCCGCCCTTTTTCGCGGCACGTTTATGTTGCAGGAAAAATCGCAGCATTTCACGTGATGCGTCCGGTCCGGTCGGGTCGGTATAACTGCCGCCTGATTGCCCACCGGCCCAAGCGTGACCTGCGCCGTCAATTTTCCAATGCTCTACCATGCTGCGCCCGTTGTCATCGTCGTGGCTGGTTCGATTGTAACTGCGCCCTGTACTCGGCCCGCTTTGGGTGTGCTGTTCGTCCAGACCTTCGGGTACGACTTGCGCGGCAACTGCAACACCATTGTCAGGATGGACCGTGCGGTCTGCCGTGCCGTGGAAAATGATGGTCGGGATGCTTTCCGCCCGCTTTTGGCCCGCAGCACCGCTGCGCATCGCCGTCATGGCAGACCCCATATCACGCGCACTGCCCACAGGCAGGCCAGAGTGGACACCGACACCGGCAAAAACGTCAGGATAAGCGTCACCCATAATCGCCGCCGCAGCACCCCCCGCCGATAGGCCGGCGACATAGACACGATCGGCATCAGCCGAGCGGTCGCGCAGGATGTCCCCGACGATGCCCGCGATCAGCGCGGGTTCGCCCTGACCCCGTGCCTGATCTTCGGGGCGGAACCAGTTCCAGCATTTCTGCGCATTTGCTGCCTGCGTCTGTGCGGGATAGGCAACAAGACAGCCGGATTCCTCGGCTACGGCATTCATGCCGGTGCCAATGGCGAAATCTTCAGGCGACTGGGTGCAGCCGTGTAACATCACGACCAAAGGCATCGGGCCCGATGGTTGATTTGCCGGAACATAAAGCCGGTAATCACGGCTGCCGTGGCTGCTGCTATGGGTCAGCGTCAGAAACTGCGCACCTTCCGGCAGATCGGGTTCCGCCGAATGCCTGATGTTGCGCCCCGCCAGCCCGCCGGTTTTCAGGCCGCGCAGCGTTTCGCGCATTCCCGTGGCGCCCTTGGGCGCGGCTGGTTTTGCCTTTGCCTGCGGCTTTGCCATCTGATCTTCGTCAAGCGCGACAAAATCACCCTCGATCACGTCCCGATCAATTGTGGCATCCTGTGCGGCGGTCTGACCTTGCATTAGCAACTGGATCAGCTCTGTCGCCTCGATCAGCTTGCCTGCGCGGGTCAGTTCTGTGGCGCGGGTCATGCCGCGCTCAAAAGGAGTTGTCATATTGGTCTTTCAAAGTTGAGGCGGATACGGCGACGAAAGACCTTTGTCATGCTACAAACAAAGACTCTCTGTCCCAAAAACGCAATGCGCGGCAGGCATCAAGAAACGCCTTTGCAGAAGCCGCATCCGACAGGGTATAAATCCCGTCGTCGTCATCGTGTGACAGCCCGCAAGCTTCGACAAGGTCGTCGGACCCCGCGCCAAGGCTGATGAACTTGCAATGAACAAAGGCATCGTTCAGAAAATCGACCGCCGCTGGCCAGGTTGCAAGGCTGTCCTGACCGGGCAGGATGGCAATCGCGTCAAACAACACCGACGGCGCGCCGCCAATCTGATCCGTCACCGGATGCCAATCACGCTTGCTACAAGTGGCACCACCAATCCGAGGTGCAACGATCCGCAGTGTCGCGCCTGCATCCTTTGCAGCTTTATCCAGAAATTGCAACGCAGCCCCGTCGAAACCATCGCTGATCAAGACACCGACAATCCGACCCTTGAACGTGTTCGCGGGCGTCAACTGGATGCTCAGCGCCGGTGACGCCGAAAGGTCTGTCTGCGTCGGTTGCGCCGCGGGCGCAGG
>PUNR01000101.1 GCA_003551805.1 Loktanella sp. | reverse complement strand
GAAGGATCGCGTTCACCGGCTTACCAGCGAATTCCGCGCGCAGGATCTGGTGGCGGCCCACATCCTCGACCCGTTTGATAGTGACGGGCAGGCCGCGATCACCATCTGTCAATGTCACGAATTCAGGGCGGATACCGATCTGCACACGGCCATTGGGTGTCCGGTAATGTCCGCCAAGTGCAATGGCATGTCCCGCACAATGGGCGGTATCGCCTGCAACCTCGGCCTCGATCAGGTTCATGCCGGGTGAGCCGATGAAATACCCCACAAAGGTATGTTCAGGCGTGTCGAATAATTCCTCGGGCGTGCCAAGCTGGACGACGCGCCCGTCATGCATGACCACAACCTTGTCGGCAAAGGTCAGCGCCTCTGTCTGGTCATGGGTGACATAGATCATCGTATGACCGAATTCGTTGTGCAATGCCTTGAGCTGCGTGCGCAATTCCCATTTCATATGCGGGTCGATCACGGTCAGTGGTTCGTCGAACAGGATCGCGTTCACATCTTCGCGGACCATGCCGCGGCCAAGGCTGATCTTTTGTTTGGCATCTGCGGTCAGCCCGCGGGCCTTGCGTTTCAGCAAATCCTCCATCCCGATCATCGCGGCGATCTTTTGCACGCGTGCGGCGATATAGGTGGGGTCCATGCCGCGATTGCGCAATGGAAAGGCCAGATTGTCGCCCACGGACATCGTGTCGTAAACGACGGGAAACTGGAAAACCTGCGCGATATTACGCGCGACGGTGTCCTGACGGGTCACGTCGCGGTCACCGAACAGGATGCGCCCGCGCGACGGGACCACAAGGCCAGAAATAATGTTCAGCAGCGTAGACTTGCCACAGCCTGACGCACCCAGAAGGGCATAGGCTTCGCCGTCCTTCCAGACATGATCCAGCTGCTTGAGCGCGAAATCATCTTCGCTCTTCGGATTGGGCAGATAGGAATGTGCCAGATTATCAAGTGTGATTTGTGCCATTGGTCCTCCTCAGGCCGCTGCCGCATAAGATGCGGGGGCGACCAGATCGCCGCTTTCGGTGAAGACATAGACATGTGCCGCATCCAGCCAGACAGTGATTGGCGCACCAAAGGTCAGGTCATGCACGCCGTGGATCAACCCGACCCAGCGGTCGCCGTCATGATCCAGATGCACAAAGGTTTCTGATCCCGTAATTTCAGTGACGCGCAAGGTGCAGGCAAAATGCAGTCCGTCACGCCCCTTGGCATCCAGATGCAGATGGTCGGGCCGGAACCCCGCCAGATATGTGCCATCAGACAATTGCGCCAAAGCCCCTGTCGCGGCGGCCGTCTGGCCCGCGCCAAAGCTGATCTTGTCGCCTGCCTTCACGATCCTGGTGAAATTCATCGGCGGGTCGGAAAACACCCGCGCAGTGGTTGCATCCTTAGGCTGGCGATAGACAGACGGGGTCGGGCCGAACTGGGTAATCCTGCCTTCCCACATGGTCGCAACATTGCCGCCTAGTAACAATGCTTCTTCCGGTTCGGTTGTGGCGTAAACAAAGATGGCGCCGGATTCTTCAAATATACGAGGGATTTCGGCGCGCAATTCCTCGCGCAGTTTGTAGTCGAGATTGGCCAGTGGTTCATCCAGCAACACCAGCCCCGCATCCTTGACCAGCGCGCGAGCCAGTGCGCAGCGCTGCTGCTGCCCTCCCGACAGTTCAAGCGGCTTGCGGTCAAGAAGCGGGCCAAGCTGCATCAGGTCTGCGGCCTCGCGGACCTTGCGGTCGATCTCGGCGCGCTTCAGCCCCATCAGTTTCAGCGGCGAGGCGATGTTCTGATAAACCGTCATTGACGGATAATTAATGAATTGCTGGTAGACCATCGCGACCTTGCGGTCCTGCACGCGCATACCGGTAACGTCGCGGCCTTCCCACAGGATACTGCCTGTTGCGGGCACATCCAGCCCCGCCATCAGGCGCATCAACGTGGTCTTGCCCGACTGTGTCGGTCCCAACAGCACGTTCATCGTCCCGCGTTCTAGCGTCAGGTCTGTCGGGTAGATGTGACTCTGCCCTTCGACCACCTTGCTGACGCCGTTCAAGACTAGCGACATATTTTCTCCTCCCCGATGCGCTGCGGCTATTCTGCGGCGCGTGTGACTTTCATTGGATGGCTGGCGATCCACTCCTCCAGGACCGCCACTTGCTGTTGATCGAACCGCAAGCCAAGTTTTGACCGCCGCCACAGCACGTCCTCGGCGCTGCGGGCGTATTCGCTGGTCATCAACCAAGTGACCTCTGCCTCGGTCAGGGTGGCGCCAAAATCGCGGCCCAGATCGTCTGCGGACTTTGCTTGCCCTAGAATTTCGCGTGCTTCGGTGCCGTAGGCGCGGACCAGACGGCGCGCCCAGAAATCGGATAGGAACGGGTAATCGTGGTGCAATTCGTCCACCAATGCAGTCACCCCGTCATGCGCGAAATCCCCACCCGGAAGCGCCACGCCAGCGGTCCATTTGCCTTTGTCCAATGGCAGGACCGTCCCGATCTTTTCCAGCGCAGATTCCGCCAGTCGCCGATATGTCGTGATCTTGCCGCCAAAGATGTTCAGAACAGGCGCACCAGCGGATTGATCCACCTTCAGCGTGTAGTCGCGGGTCGCTGCCGTTGCCGAGCTTGCGCCGTCATCATAAAGTGGACGGACGCCGGAATAGGTCCAAACGATGTCATCGCTTTTGACGGGCTGTTTGAAGTACTGGCTGGCGAAATTACACAGGTAATCGCGTTCTTCTTCGGTGCAGACAGGTTTCACGCCGGGATCATGGTGTTCCGCATCTGTCGTGCCGATCAGGGTGAAATCCTGCTCATAAGGAATGGCAAAGATGATGCGGCCATCAGTGCCCTGAAAGAAATAGCATTTATCGTGGTCATAAAGTTTGCGGGTCACGATATGGCTGCCGCGCACCAGACGCACGTTTTCGACGCTGTTCAGGCGCAACTTGCCGTGGATTACGTCACCGACCCAAGGGCCTGCGGCGTTCACCAGCATTTTGGCGGCAATCGTTTTGCTACCGTCGTCGGTATTGACCGTCACTTGCCAGATGCCGTTTTCGACATGGGCCGACACCACCTCTGCCCGCGTCATGATCGTCGCGCCTCGTGCGGCGGCATCGCGGGCGTTCAGCACGACAAGGCGCGAATCCTCGACCCAGGCGTCGGAATATTCATAGGCTTTGCTGAAACGGTCATTCAGCGGCGCGCCTTCGGCACCGTCCAGCGCCAATGTTGCTGTGCCGGGCAAAATTTTACGTCCGCCAAGGTTGTCATAAAGGAACAGCCCCAACCGGATCAGCCATGCAGGGCGGCGCCCTTTCATCCATGGCATGGTCAGCCCCAGAAGGCGCGATGTCGGGGTGTCGCTGTCGAAGCGCATATCCTTGTGGTAGGGCAGCACAAACCGCATGGGCCATGAAATATGCGGCATCGCACGCAGCAGCGTTTCACGCTCGATCAGTGCTTCGCGCACCAAGCGGAATTCGAAATATTCCAGATAGCGCAGGCCGCCGTGAAACAGCTTGGTTGACGCCGACGACGTCGCCCCTGCCAGATCGCCTTTTTCTGCCAGTACGACAGATAACCCGCGCCCGACGGCATCCCTTGCGATTCCGCATCCGTTGATGCCGCCACCGATCACAAGCAGGTCATGCACCTGCTGTGTCGCGGATCGGTTTTGCGCAGATTGTGACATGCTTGCTCCGTCAGATGGGGTGTCGACTGAACCCACGGCAAACCTAGTGGCCACCCGCGGCGATGTGCAAGTTCTTTCGTTTGTGGCGCTAAAATTGTTCGTTTTGACGAAAGCGAAAAATTTAAAGCGCTTTGTTGCCTATATGTTCTGTATTGTGTGTTCGCGGCGTCGCAGCATATCGTGAAAACGAACATTGCGATTTTGGCATCTGATTCGGCGGTGCTGCGTAAATTGATACATGTGGGGGGAAGGTGCGATGTCACAGGAAGAACGTCTGCGCGATATTCAGATCATGGCGCGCCGCGACGGGCGGGTAACCGTTGATGACCTTGCTGCGCATTTTGCCGTCACCATGCAGACAATCCGGCGCGATCTGTCCGAACTGGCCGATCAGGGTAAATTGCAGCGGGTGCATGGCGGGGCAATTTTGCCCTCGAACGTGGCCAATATCGGCTATCAGGACCGGCGCGACCTGAACGAAGCAGCCAAGGCCGCCATTGCACAGGCCTGCGCGCGCGATATCCCGAACGGCTGTTCGCTGTTTCTGAACATCGGCACCACGACCGAGGCTGTCGCCCGCGCATTGCTGGGCCACCGCGATATCATGGTGCTGACCAATAACCTGAACGTGGCGAATATCCTTGTAGATAACCCGCATTGCGACATCATCGTGGTGGGCGGTCTGCTGCGCCGGACTGATGCAGGTCTGGTGGGTACAATCACGACGCAGGCAATCGGGCAGTTCAAATTCGATCTGGCGGTTATCAGCTGTTCTGCACTGGATGAAGATGGCGACATATTGGACTACGACATTCAGGAGGTCGGTGTCAGTCAGGCGATCCTGCGCCAGTCACGGCGCAGCTTTCTTGTGGCTGACCAATCCAAATTCCGTAGGCGCGCACCCGCGCGGATCGGGTCGATTGCCCAGATTGACGCGTTTTATACGGATGCCCCTTTGCCTGCGTCGCTGAAGGCTGATTGCGAAAGCTGGGGCACCGCTGTGACGATTGCTGCGCAAACACAGACAGGCACACACGGGGACTAGCGGGTTTGGGCTGGTGACTTGGCCCGCAGCCGGTATGGTGGCGGGATAACCTCTGGCTTATGGGGGGCGTGCATGATGCAGGACAGGACAGATGATATGACCGTTTTCCGGGCAATCTATACCTCGACCCCTTTTGGATTTGATGAAAACACCCTGAACGGGATCCTCGTGCAGGCGCGCCGCGCGAATGAACGTGACGGGATTACGGGCGCGCTGATCTGTCGGGCGGATATCTATCTGCAATGGCTTGAAGGCCCCGAAGTCAAAGTTCGCGAAACCATCGCGCGGATCAAACACGATGACCGCCATCTGGAGGTGCAGGTCCACGTCGCAGAACCCGCCGATGAGCGTATGTTCGGCGATTGGGCGATGTTGCATGATCCGGCACAGACGTGGATCTGGTCACAGGCCGAAATTGCAGGCGGCGCTGTGGATCGCGCTACCTCGCAAGAGGTGACAGATTTTTTCCTGCGCCTTGCGGATAACGCAAACGCAGGCTGACTTAGTCAGTCTGCCCGTCATCGCCCAGAACAATTGCCCGGCCGTGCGGGGTCCGCGATGTTGCCGCCGCGCTAAGCCGCCCGTCAGCACTGCGCGCGGCAGTGGTGATCCGTCCGACGCTGCCGGACGGCACGCGGGTCACGATATGGCCTGCCTG
>PUNR01000060.1 GCA_003551805.1 Loktanella sp. | reverse complement strand
GAGCCAAAGGCCATCGCTTCGCCTGTTGCCCAGTCGATGCCGGTGCCTTTTTCAAACATCTGCGCCTTGGCGTCACGCAGGCGGTCGATGGTTTTATGGGTGGGGAAATTATCCGGCACGGTCGTCAAAGCTTTGCCGATGCTGGCAAAGGTATCATCGGAAATGGCCGTCTTGCCGCGCTGGTATTTCTTTTCCTTCATCCGGTCGAGATGCGACCAGCGCCCGTCCAACCAGTCGGCCTTGTTGGGTTTGTAGTTTTTGCCAGCCTCGAATTCCTCGTTCAGGTGGGCCTGAAACGCGGCTTTCATGTCCTCGATCTCGCCTTCGGGGATCAGGCCGTCCTTGACCAGGCGTTCAGTATAAAGCGTCAGCGTGGTCTTTTGCTTCTTGATCTTGGTGTACATGACCGGGTTAGTGAACATCGGCTCGTCGCCTTCGTTGTGACCAAAGCGGCGGTAACAGATGATATCCAGCACCACATCCTTGTGGAACTTCTGGCGGAATTCGGTCGCAACACGGGCGGCGTGGACCACAGCCTCTGGATCGTCACCGTTGACGTGGAAAATCGGGGCTTCGACCATCAGCGCGATATCGGTGGGATAGGGGCTGGACCGGCTGAAGTGCGGCGCAGTCGTAAAACCGATCTGGTTGTTCACCACGATGTGCATCGTCCCGCCTGTGCGGTGCCCGCGCAGGCCGGACAGACCGAACCCTTCCGCAACGACGCCCTGTCCAGCAAAGGCCGCATCGCCATGCAGCAGGATCGCCATGACCTTGGTCTTGTCGGTGTCTTTCTTCTGGTCCTGCTTGGCGCGGACCTTGCCCAGCACAACGGGGTTCACAGCCTCGAGGTGGCTGGGGTTGGCGGTCAAGGACAGGTGGACGGTGTTATCGTCAAAGCTGCGGTCGTTGGACGCGCCAAGATGGTATTTCACATCGCCCGAACCATCGACATCTTCCGGTTTGAACGAACCACCCTGAAATTCGTTAAAAATCGCGCGATAGGGTTTCTGCATGACGTTCGCCAGCACCGACAGACGGCCACGGTGCGGCATGCCGATTACGATGTCTTCCAGCCCAAGCTGGCCACCCCGTTTGATGATCTGTTCCATCGCGGGGATCAGGCTTTCGCCACCATCCAGGCCGAACCGCTTGGTCCCCATATATTTGACGTGCAGGAACTTTTCAAAGCCTTCGGCCTGCACGAGGCTGTTCAGGATCGCCTTGCGTCCGTTCTGGGTAAAGCTGATTTCCTTGCCGTAGCCTTCGATGCGTTCTTTCAGCCAGCCGGCCTCTTCTGGGTTTGAAATATGCATGTATTGCAGCGCAAAGGTGCCGCAATAGGTGCGCTGCACAATGGCCATAATCTCGGCCATAGTTGCGACCTCAAGACCCAGCACATTGTCGATGAAAATTGGCCGGTCCATGTCGGCAGCGGTAAAGCCGTAATTGGCGGGGTCCAGTTCCGGATGCGGCACGGTTTCGCGCATGCCCAGCGGGTCCAGATCGGCAATCAGATGGCCGCGAATACGGTAGGCGCGGATAATCATCAACGCGCGCAGTGAATCGAGTACGGCGTTGCGGACCTGTTTTTCGTCCAACGTCACGCCTTTTTCTGCGGCTTTCGCTTTGATCTTGTCACCAGCGGCGGCAGGTTCGGCGGGCCATTGACCGTCAAGCGCGGCGGTCAGATCGTCATTCGGCACTGGCGGCCAGTCGCGGCGCGCCCAGCTTGGGCCTGCGGCCTCTGCCTGCGCATCGGCGGCGGTGTCGCCAAGGCTGCGGAAAAATGCCTGCCAGCTTTCGTCGACCGCCCCCGGATTATCGGCATAGCGGGCATATAACTGCTCCACATAGGCTGCGTTATGCCCCTGCAAAAAGCTGGAAGCGTGGAACACATCGTTCGGGGAATGGTCGTTCATGACAGGGGACCTTTGTTAAATATCGTCCGGCGGGGGGCGGCCCCCGCCGTAGGTGGGTGTCGGGTGAACCCCGACTTACCCGATCGCTTTCAACACAGCCTCGCCCAGCGTGGCGGGGCTGTCGGCCACGATGATACCAGCGGATTTCATCGCTTCGATCTTGCTTTCGGCGTCGCCTTTGCCGCCCGCAACGATTGCACCCGCATGACCCATGCGACGGCCCGGAGGGGCGGTGCGGCCAGCGATGAAACCGGCGGTTGGTTTCCAACGGCCTTTCTTGCGTTCGTCCGCAAGGAATTGCGCGGCTTCTTCTTCGGCGGAACCGCCGATTTCACCGATCATGATGATCGAATGTGTCTCATCATCAGCGAGGAACATCTCAAGAATATCGATATGCTCGGACCCTTTGATCGGATCGCCGCCAATGCCGACGGCAGTGGACTGGCCCAGACCGGAATCAGACGTCTGTTTCACGGCTTCATAGGTCAGCGTGCCAGAGCGTGACACAACACCGACCGACCCGCGACGGTGGATATGGCCAGGCATGATGCCGATCTTGCAGGCGTCAGGCGTGATGACACCGGGGCAATTTGGCCCGATCAGGCGGGATTTGGACCCTTCAAGCGCGCGCTTGACGCGCATCATGTCCAGCACAGGGATGCCTTCGGTGATGCAGATAATCAGTTCCATCTCGGCGTCGATCGCTTCGAGGATCGAGTCGGCAGCAAACGGCGGCGGCACATAGATGACCGAAGCGTTGGCTTCGGTGACGTGGCGCGCTTCGTGGACCGAGTTGAAGACGGGCAGGTCCAGATGGGTGCTGCCGCCTTTGCCTGGGGTCACGCCGCCGACCATCTTGGTGCCGTAAGCGATGGCTTGTTCGGAATGGAACGTGCCCTGCGAACCGGTCAGGCCCTGGCAGATCACGCGGGTATTTTCGTTAACGAGAATGGCCATATTGGTGGCTCCTTGGAAATTCAATGTAGGGCGGGGTTTTCCCCGCCGATGAGATGCACGGCGGGGTGAACCCCGCCCTACGGATTAACCCTTCACCGCTTTCACGATCTTCTGCGCGCCATCTTTCAGGTCGTCGGCAGCGATCACATCAAGGCCGGAATTGCGGATGATTTCCTTGCCCTTCTCGACATTGGTGCCTTCCAGACGCACGACCAGCGGCACTTTCAGACCAACCTCTTTCACGGCAGCGATCACGCCTTCGGCGATGACATCGCAGCGCATGATGCCGCCGAAGATGTTAACCAAGATGCCTTTGACATTGGGGTCAGAGGTGATGATCTTGAACGCCTCGGTCACTTTTTCCTTGGTCGCACCGCCGCCCACGTCAAGGAAGTTGGCAGGTTCGGCACCGTACAGCTTGATAATGTCCATCGTCGCCATCGCAAGACCGGCACCGTTAACCATGCAGCCGATTTCACCGTCCAGCGCGATATAGTTCAGGTCGTATTTGGAAGCAGCGAGTTCCTTGGAATCTTCTTCCGTCTCGTCACGCAGGGTGGCGATATCCGGCTGGCGGTACATCGCATTGCCATCGAACGACACTTTGGCATCCAACACCTTCAGATCGCCCTTGTCGGTCACGATCAGCGGGTTGATTTCCAGCATCTCCATGTCTTTTTCGGTGAAAGCTTTGTAAAGCTGGCCCATCAAAGTGACGCACTGCTTGATCTGGTTACCAGTCAGGCCCAGCGTAAAGGCGACGCGACGCCCGTGAAACGCCTGATAACCTGTTGCCGGATCAACGCTGAATGACAGGATCTTTTCGGGGGTCGCTGCTGCAACCTCTTCAATGTCCATGCCGCCTTCGGTCGAGACGACGAAACTGATGCGGCTGGTCTGGCGATCCACCAGCAGGGCCAGATACAATTCGGTTTCAATGCCGGAACCATCTTCGATATAAACGCGGTTCACTTGCTTGCCAGCCGGACCAGTCTGGTGTGTGACCAAGGTGCGGCCCAGCATCTTTTTCGTTTCTTGTGCGGCCTCTTCGACCGACCGGCACAGGCGCACGCCGCCTGCTTCGCCAGCATCGGCTTCTTTGAATTTGCCTTTGCCACGGCCACCTGCGTGGATCTGCGCCTTGACGACCCAAAGCGGTCCGTCAAGTTCACCGGCAGCGGTTTTCGCGTCTTCTGCGCGGGTGACTGGGCGACCGTCTGAAACGGGCGCGCCGTAGCTGCGCAGCAATGCTTTGGCCTGGTATTCGTGGATATTCATAAGGCATGTCCAATTTGACTTCGGTTGCGACACCCTAAATCACAGAAATTACCATAATTCTAACCGAAAATTGGTTGGACCAGAGAATATCCGACATTTGTGATCACTTGTTTTCAACGTGTGATCACAAAACTGCCGGACCAGCAATTTTCTGCCGTTTCCAAAGATTCGCGGCAATGATATCAAGCCAGAATGCGCATTGATGCCCCAAGTTGGTCGGTCGTGGCGACTGTTGATGAGCCGCTGGTGCTGGTGCAGGCTTTTGTCGCCTGGCACCTGTCTTTGGGCGCGACAGAGGTGATCTTGTACTTTGACCGCCCCGATGACCTGGCAGCAGCAGTGCTGGAAATGGTGTCGCAGGTGCGGGTGATCCGCTGCGGTACAGATCATTGGGCCGCGCATCTTGGCGGGCGACCTGCGAAACATCAGGTGCGCCAAGTCCACAATGCGACGCATGCCTACCTTGATTGCGAGGCTGACTGGTTGGTGCATTGTGATGCGGATGAATACCTTTGGCCGCATGTGCCAATCGCGGCGGCGCTGGCCGCTGTCGACCCTTTGGCCGATGCCGCGATCGTCCCCGTGGCCGAACGTGTATATCTGCCTGACACGGCGGGCGGTTCAATCTTTAACGGTGCGTTCCGCCGACCTTTCGTCGGGTCGGCGGCTGCGGGGGCTGCGTTATTTGGCAAGGGATATGCGATGACGCACCGTGGATTGACAGGCCACGCGCAAGGCAAGGCGTTTTCACGCACTGGCCGCGGGCTGAAGCTTTCAATTCATCGGCCACGGCCGCATGACGCATTGTTGACGGAAAAACTTTCCGGGGTAGAGCTGTTGCACTTTGACGGGCTGACGCGGGGGCAGTGGATTTTCAAGCTCTTGCGCAAGGCAGATCATTTTGCCCACCGCGGCGGGATGGAACCTTCACCCCACCGGCAGCGCCAGATTGATGCAATTCGCGCCGATCCGGACGCAGCAGCCGCGCTGCACGACCAGTTGAAATCTGTATCAGGTGCAAGGCTTGCGGCTTTGCGCGCGAATGGATTGCTGTTGGAGGCTGACCTCGACCCGGGCAAGGCAATCGCGGGTTATTTTGGAACCGTCGATGTGTCGCCTGCCGCGTTCGATGATGCGCTGTTGCGTGGACCTGCTGCTGCATACCCGTTTTTGCACAATGCCATGCGCGCGTAAAAAAGGGGCCGCCACTGGCGACCCCTTCATCCGTTAGACCCGATTTTAGGCCAGAGTGCCGTCGATACCCTT
>PUNR01000133.1 GCA_003551805.1 Loktanella sp. | reverse complement strand
GTGACAGGATCAACTCGAAAGCCTGTGAACGGGTCAGACCCGCGGATTCCAGCGTGGCGTCGGACATGTTGTTGACCTCGTGCAGGGCGCGGGCCTGCGCTGTGGCCTCTGCCACCTGAACGATGAAACGGCCCAATGCCCGCAGCGGGGTCATTACCATTTCGGTCAGCATTTCGCGGTTGGAAATCAGTGTGTTGTCGGATTGGAAAGCCATTTTGCACCTCTTGCATGCGTTTTTCTTTCCTCCCTGTCCAACAACTAGGCCCATGGCCCATGACCGACAACAGCCCTTTGCGCAAAGCCACTATGCGTTTTCTGCAACGCAGCATCAGAACAGGAAATACCGCTGCGCCATTGGCAAAACAGCCGCCGGTTCGCAGGTCAAAAGCACACCATCGGCGCGGACCTCATAGGTTTCGGGGTTCACCTCGACATGGGGCATGGCGTCGTTCAGTTTCAGATCCTTCTTACCGATGTTGCGGGTATTGACGACTGGCAGTGTTTGTTTCGCCAGCCCCAGCGTGTTCCTGATCCCCGCATCCTGTGCAGCCGCACTGACAAAGGTCACGGCGGAATGTTCCAAAGACCGCCCGTAAGCGCCGAACATGGGCCGTGTATAAACCGGCTGCGGCGTGGGGATCGACGCATTAGGGTCGCCCATCTGTGCCGCAACAATCGTGCCGCCCATCAGGATCATCTCGGGCTTTACCCCGAAAAAGGCAGGGTTCCACAGCACCAGATCCGCGCGTTTGCCGACCTCGATTGATCCGACATGCGCAGAGATACCATGCGCAATCGCCGGATTGATCGTGTATTTCGCGATATAGCGGCGCACGCGCATGTTGTCGTTGTCGCCGGTTTCCTCGGCCAGTTGACCGCGCTGGACCTTCATCTTGTGCGCCGTCTGCCATGTGCGGATGATCACCTCGCCCACACGCCCCATCGCCTGACTGTCGGACGCGATGATCGAAAACGCGCCCATGTCGTGCAGGATATCCTCGGCGGCGATCGTCTCGCGGCGGATGCGGCTTTCGGCAAAGGCCACATCTTCGGGGATGGATTTGTCCAGATGGTGGCAGACCATCAGCATATCCAGATGCTCGTCGATAGTGTTGACGGTGAATGGCCGCGTCGGGTTCGTCGATGACGGGATCACATTGGGCTGGCCGCAGATTTTGATAATGTCAGGCGCATGGCCGCCCCCCGCCCCTTCGGTGTGAAAGGCATGGATCGTGCGGCCTTTCAGGGCCGCGACAGTATTTTCGACAAACCCCGCCTCGTTCAGCGTGTCGGTGTGGATCATCACCTGCACATCCCAAGCATCCGCCACCGACAGGCAGCAATCGATGGCGGCAGGCGTGGTGCCCCAATCCTCGTGCAGTTTCAGACAGGACGCACCCGCCAGCACCTGCTCCTCCAGCGCGGCAGGCAAGCTGGCATTCCCCTTGCCGGCAAAGGCAAGGTTCATCGGAAACGCATCCGCCGCCTGCAACATACGGCTCAGATGCCACGGCCCCGGTGTGCAGGTGGTGGCGAGCGTGCCATGCGCAGGGCCGGTGCCGCCGCCGATCATCGTGGTCAGGCCGGAATAAAGCGCATCCTCGATCTGCTGGGGGCAGATGAAATGGATATGGCTGTCGATCCCGCCTGCGGTCAGGATGCGGCCTTCGCCGGCAATCGCCTCGGTCCCCGGTCCGATGATGATATTCACGCCCGGTTGCGTATCAGGATTGCCCGCCTTGCCGATGGCGACGATGCGTCCGTCTTTCAGGCCCACGTCGGCCTTGATGATGCCTGTCCAATCCACGATCAGCGCATTGGTGATGACCGTATCCACCGCCCCCGCCGCCCGCGTGACCTGAGACTGCCCCATCCCGTCGCGGATCACCTTGCCGCCGCCGAATTTGACCTCTTCACCGTAGACGGTGAAATCCTTTTCGACCTCGATGAACAATTCCGTATCGGCAAGGCGCACCTTGTCGCCCACCGTGGGGCCAAACATCGCGGCATAATCGCGGCGGTTGATCGTTGCTGGCATCTTACAAATCCCCCATCACGGCTTGGTTAAAGCCATAAACCCGCCGTGCGCCTGCCAGCGGGATCAGCGACACATCGCGCCGCTGCCCCGGTTCGAACCGCACCGCAGTGCCAGCAGCGATATCAAGGCGCATGCCGCGCGCCGCGGTCCGGTCAAAATCCAGCGCCGGATTGGCCTCGGCAAAATGGAAATGCGATCCCACTTGCACCGGCCTGTCGCCGGTATTGGCCACCTGCATCACCAGCACCGGCGCGCCGACGTTCAAGGTCAGATCACCGTCCGCCACAATCACTTCGCCCGGTTTCATCGCAAGACCCCCATCTTCTTATTTCCAAAAATACTCATCTTCTTTTCAACGGATCGGATCATGGACGGTCACCAGCTTGGTGCCATCTGGAAAGGTCGCCTCGACCTGAACCTCGTGGATCATCTCGGCGATGCCATCCATCACCTGATCGCGGGTGATGATCTGTGCACCAGCCTGCATCATATCCGCGACAGACCTGCCATCACGCGCACCCTCGACGACGGCATCGGTAATCAGGGCAATCGCCTCGGGATAGTTCAGCTTGACCCCGCGCAACAGCCGTTTGCGCGCTACTTCGGCGGCCATGGAAAGCAGCAGTTTGTCTTTTTCGCGGGGGGTCAGTTGCATGGGTCACAATCTCCAGACACGGGGGATGGGCGCTGCGGACAGCGCTTCGATCAAAGGGATAAGGTCACGGCGCAGGGTAAATCCATCGCTGGCCAAAAGGCGGATCAGCAGCAGATCATCAGCCAGCAAGCTGGCACCCGCCGTTGCGGGTAGGTCCAACTGGCTGCCAAGTGCAGCAGCACAGGGTGCCGCCAGCAGCAGCGTCGCCATCGCTCCTGCTGCGCCTCCCACAGCGGCGCGCGCCAGCAGCGCATCAGCGTCACCGATCAGGCGCACGGAATCGGCAAAAACCAGCATACCATCGCGGCGAATGCGCCAATGGTCGGTCAGATGCAGCTGGTGGACGACCTCGCCCATGGCAACGCGGCCAAAGATCATCGGTTCAACGATCAGACATTGCCCGCTGCCCGCCAGATCGACATTCATCCGGCGATTTATCGCTGCGGCATCAAACAAAATGGTTTCCTGCGGCAACCAGTCGATCCGGCCAGCATCCGCAACCTGCAAGGTGACATCCACCTGCGCGATCTGGCCGTCAAGCGCCGCATAGCCACGCTCGGCCGCTTGCGATGACACCACGACATGGGCACCCGCCCCCGCTGCGATATCCAAGGCCATACGGTCGCCACCGGTCAGGCCACCAGCGGTATTCAGAAACACCGCATCCAGCGCCGTGCCATGACTGCGCGGGAACAGCGCCTTAAGCGCACCTTGCTGGCGCAGATCGGCGATGACGCTTTGCGCGCCACGTCGCTTGGCCACCAGTTGCAACGCCCCTTGCGCGCGCGGCTGCAAAGGTGTGGCCCGGTCCATATCTATCTGCGTGGTGTAGGTCATTTGCCACCTTGTGACAAAGATCAGCAGCACAGGACCAGTGATGGTGCCGGAAATCCGGCACCAAACAGCAAAATAATCATCACTTGCTTAATTTTTGGGCACACTAGCCTAGGGCAGCATCAATCCGGCATGTCCATGCGCACCTGATACCGGACCGCCCCGCGCACCGCCCTGCTCCAGTTCAGGTGGACAGACCGCAGGTTCGCGCCTTTCTCCGGATCGGCCCAAGGCAGGTCGTAAACGCGCGCATTGGATGTTGTCGTGATCGCCCCTGCAGGCATTACTGAATCAACCGCACGTGCGCGCCCGCCAAAGGGCAGCGCATTGCCGGTATTCAACACCCATGTTGATGCCGCAGTGGTTTGCTGATGCGCCAATGACGCCGGATTCGCCACGATCGTATCGACATTATGAAACGTATTGGCCGAAAAGACGAAACTGCGGGTGCGGCTGAAATCAAGATTGGCAAAGGTCGTGTCAACATGTTCCACCTTGGTGATCCGGCCATTGATCGACCGGAACACATTGCCCACCACCGCAAATCCGTTGATGAAATGGCCCGCGCCATAAGGCTTGATGACAATAAAATTGAACCACGGGGCTGCATCATTGACGGTGAACATATTGCCGGTAATCGTCAGCCCGCCAAAGGAAAACTGCGCCCCCAACGCAGGCGAGGCGCTGTGTTCATTGGTCCATTCAATGAAATTATTATCGACATAATTGCCGGTAAAGATGCTTTTCGGGTTGGGCAGCGTCAGGACAATCCCGCCCTTGCGCACGCTTTGTTCTTCGTCGTCGCCATGAAACCAGTGGTTGGCCGTGATCAGATTGCCTGAACCGGCCAGCACGCAGAAATGCAGAAATTTCGCCGTGCGGTTGTCGCGGACCTTGACGTCATTGGCATTGGCGTTGAACCCGATACTGACGCGCGCATTCACCGGCAGCGGTTGCTCGGCCGAGATGAAGTTACACCTGTCGATCATCATCCCCTGACAGCCATACCCCGGCGAGGTGACACCACGGTTGCGTGGCCTGTTGATGAAACAATCCCGGATGTGAAAGGTGATCCCGTCGGGGGCCAGCATGATGCAACTGGCAATCCCGAGACCCTGAAACTCGATATCGGACAGGATGAACTGGCTGAATTTTTCATAGCCCGAAAAATCCAGCAAATATTTGAATCGGGTAAAGGTGAACACCTGCGTGCCTTCGGCATCAAACAGCGGATTGCTCAGCGTGACCCGCTGCTGGGTGATATCGACATCGGTGACATAAATCTCGCGTCCGACACCGGCCCCCGTCACCAAAGACCCGATCGCGATATTGGCAATGCCGGTGACATTGCTCAGCTGGCGTTCGTTGGCGGCAGCATAAGTTGCCTGCGATGTCACAACACTCGTGTCCCATGCTGCCCCGTCAGCGGGCTGGAACTGCCCGTTGCGGATCACGCGGCGCGTTTCAAAACGGCGGCGGGCGGGGTCACAGGCCTGCATGTCCACAGGGGCGGTCAACAAAATACGCCGCCCGCACAGATCCAGCGATTCGTGATCGGCAAAGTTGATCAACGCCTGATAGGCTTTCTTGAACGCGGTTTCCTCGTCCTTGAAGGCATCCAGATAGGCGTCGTAATTATATCCGCGCTGCAGGATGAAACGATGCGTGGCGGCCTGCACGATCCGGCCTTCGAAACGGGTGTTGTTCTGCATGGTGACATTGCTGGCCAGCAGGTAATCCCCCGCAGGCACCATCACAGTGCGCCCGTTTGCGGCGGCATCAGCGGCGATAAAGGCGGCGGCATCATCGGTGACACCATCGCCGCGCGCACCGTAATCGCGCACATCGACAAGGCTGACCAGATCGCGGGTGAATACGGCGCTGACATCTTCGATGGTGATGTCGTCAATCC
>PUNR01000335.1 GCA_003551805.1 Loktanella sp. | reverse complement strand
GCAATGGCTGGACAAACGCCGCCCCGGTCTGAACAAGAACACGACCCAGCGGAATGAACCCGACGCGGTGGAAATCCTGTCGGGTGTTTACGAGGGGCGGACCACCGGCACGCCGATCCAGCTGATGATCCGCAACACCGACCAGCGGTCCAAGGATTACGGCGATATCCTGAACACGTTCCGCCCCGGTCATGCCGACATCACCTATCACCAGAAATACGGGTTACGTGATCCACGCGGTGGCGGGCGGTCCTCTGCTCGGGAAACAGCGTCACGGGTTGCTGCGGGTGGTGTGGCACGCGAGGCGATTAAACTGGTTGCGCCGAATGTGCAGATCAAGGGCTACATGACCCAGATGGGGACCAAGCAGATCGACCGCGCGCTGATGGATTGGGACCAGATCGACCAGAACGATTTCTTTTGCCCCGATGCGCAGGCTGCGGCTGAATGGAACGACTATCTGACATGGCTGCGCAAGGACGACCATAATTCTGTTGGCGCGATCATCGAGGTCGTGGCGCGTGGTGTGCCTGCGGGCATCGGAGCACCCATTTATGCCAAGTTAGACACTGATCTGGCCGCTGCGATGATGTCGATCAACGCCGTGAAGGGCGTGGAGATTGGCGAAGGTATGGCCGCCGCCGCGCTGACTGGCCGCGACAATGCGGACGAGATTTTCATGGGGCCGAACGGGCCGGAATATTCGTCCAACCATTCCGGCGGCATCCTTGGCGGGATCAGCACGGGGCAGGATATCGTCGTGCGTTTTGCGGTGAAACCGACGTCTTCCATCCTAAGCCCGCGCAAGTCGATCATGATGGACGGCTCGCCTACCGAAGTCATCACAAAGGGCCGCCACGACCCCTGCGTTGGCATCCGCGCCGTGCCGGTGGGCGAGGCGATGATGGCCTGCGTGATCCTTGACCACCTGCTTTTGGATCGCGGTCAGACCGGCGGCGTGCGCGGCGTGATTGGCGGCTGACGCGACAGCTGCACCGCCAGAATACCCAGCGCGATAATCACGACGCCCAGCACATCAAGCGGCCCGATGCTTTCGCCCAGCAGTATGGCTGCGACGGCAACGCCCAGAAACGGATTGAGGAAGTGGAAGGTCGACGCCTTCACCGCGCCGATCCGACCCACCAGCAGGAACCAGACCAGCGTTGCCGCCAGACCGGGCACCAGCACGGTGTAGATAAAGGCGACGATCAGCTGCCAGTTCCATGTCACGTCCAGCGTTTCCAGCGCCAAGGCAGGCACCGCCAGCAATACCGCACCTACCAGCATCTGCAGCCCGACGATCATCAGCACATTGCCGCCTGACGACGCGCCCATGACCGCCAGCGTCGCGATGGTCAACGAGATCACGCCGATCACGCACAGCACCAGCCCGAACAGGTCAACACCCCCGCTGATCCGCGCGCCCATGATCAGCACCACGCCAACCACACCCGCCATCAGCCCCGCGATGCCCAAAGGGCGCACCTTGGTGCCGAACACGACCCAGCCGACCAGCGCGACCAGCAAGGGCATGGTCGAGGCGATGATCGCCGCCAGTGACGCGGGGATCGTCTGCATCGCAACGAAATTCAGACCCAAATACAGGGCATTCTGGCACAGACCGAAAATCAGCACGCCGGTCCATTGCCGCCGTGTCAGCCGCGCTGATTGGCCCAACAGCCATGCAATGCCGATCCCGATGACACCGGAAATCAGGAATCGCAGCGCCAGCGCAGACAAGGGCGGCGCATATTCGACGATAACACGGGCCGATGTGAAGGCAGAGGACCACATGAACGCAAAGGCAAGGCCCATGACGATTGCTTTGATATCCATGTCACCTCAACAACAAAAGGGCCGCCTGTTGAGGGCGACCCTTTCGCGATTTTGCATCCGGCACAAGGCCTGAAAGCTTAGCCGTTGACGCTATCTTTCAGCGCTTTTGCGATTGTCACTTTGACAACCTTGTCGGCTTCTTTTTTGATCTGCTCGCCGGTGGCGGGGTTACGCACCATCCGCTCTGGGCGTTCGCGGCAATAGATCTTGCCGACGCCGGGCAGGGTGACAGCACCGCCGCCAGCAACTTCGGATGTGATGATGCCTGTCACGGCATCCAGTGCAGAACCAGCTGCTTTTTTGTCCATGCCGGTCTGTTCGGCAATAGCAGCAACCAGCTGCGCTTTGGTCATTGGTTTCGTCGCCATTTTCCTGGTCTCCCTTTATGCCCCATCTGTAGGGCCTGTTCCCCGCCGATATAACGGTATGTTGTGGCACACCACAACGAATAGCGCTTGCTGACAAGGCAAAAACGCACTTTTCCGCTGATTTTCTTGCTTCAGAGGAAGGCTGTTTCCTCAAAACTGCGTAATTTGCGGCTATGGATGCGTTCAAGCGGCATTTCGCGCAGCAATTCCATGGCGCGGATGCCGATCATCAGATGCGCCGCAACCTGCGTTTTATAGAACTCTGACGCCATACCGGGCAGTTTCAATTCGCCATGCAGCGGTTTGTCCGACACGCAAAGCAGGGTGCCATAGGGCACACGGAAGCGGAAACCGTTGGCGGCAATCGTCGCACTTTCCATATCCAGCGCAATGGCGCGTGATTGCGACAGGCGCTGCACGGGGCCTGCCTGTTCGCGCAATTCCCAGTTCCGGTTGTCGATGGTGGCGACGGTGCCGGTCCGCATGATGCGTTTCAGCTCGTAACCTTCCAGCTTGGTCACGTCGGCCACAGCCGTTTGCAGCGCGATCTGGATTTCGGCCAGCGCCGGGATCGGCACCCAGACTGGCAGGTCGTCATCCAGAACGTGATCTTCGCGCAAATAGGCATGGGCCAGAACGAAATCCCCCAGCCGCTGCGAATTGCGCAGGCCCGCGCAATGGCCAACCATCAACCATGCATGCGGGCGCAGCACGGCGATATGGTCGGTCGCGGTTTTCGCATTCGACGGGCCGACGCCGATATTAACCAAGGTAATCCCCGCGCCGCCCGGACGTTTAAGGTGATAGGTCGGCATCTGCGGCAATTTCGCAGGTGTGGGAATGTCGGCGTCATGGGCCGTAATCTCGATATTGCCGGTGCTGACAAAGCTGGTGTAGCCGCTGTCAGGGTCAGCCAGCATCTGGCGGGCGTAGAATTCGAATTCCTCGACGTAGAACTGGTAGTTGGTGAACAGCACGTGGTTCTGGAAATGTTCAGGCGCTGTGGCGGTGTAATGCGCAAGGCGCGCCAGCGAATAATCGATCCGCTGCGCGGTAAAGGGTGCCAGCGGGCGCGCGCCATCGGGATAGGTAAAGCCCGCGCCATTGACGATGGCATCGTGTGTCGTGCTCAGGTCCGGCACATCGAAATTGTCGCGCAGGTTGAATTCCATCGACCCGTCATGCGGCACGGTGACGCCCGCTGCATTGGCCACCGCGAAATGCACCGGCATCGCTGTGTCGGATGCGCCGATCACCACGGGTACATTGTGGCTTTTCAGCAAAAGATCGATCTGCTGTTCCAGATAGGATTTGAACAGGTCAGGCCGTGTGACAGTCGTGGCATAGACACCCGGTTCCGCGACATGGCCAAAGGACAGGCGGCTGTCCATCTTGGCATGGGTCGTCGTGGTCAGCCGGATTTCAGGATAAAAGGCACGAAACCGCGCCTCCGGCTGGCCATCGCGCAGGGCAGCGACGAAGTTTTCCGACAGGAATTTGATCGACTTCTCGTAAAGCTCGTTCAACCGCGCAACAGCGGCTTTGGGGTCGGTAAAAGCCTTGGCTTGCGGCAGGTCAGGTGTCCGGATGACAACCTTGGGGGAAGAGTTCATGTATTTTCCTCGAACAGATCGGTAATTTCAAATTTGGTCACATCGACCAAGCCCAGATCAGAAATCCGCAACGCCGGTATGACAACCAGCGCCAGCAGGGAATGCTGCATGTAGGCGTTGTTGAGCGTGCAACCACAGTCGGCCATGGCGGCCACCATCGCATCGGCTTTGGCGGCGACCTCGGCGGCGGGGCTGTCGGACATCAGGCCCGCGATGGGCAATTCGACCAGCGCCAGTTCAGCATCGTCTTTCCAGACGGTGATGCCGCCGCCTACCTCGCCCAGCCGGTTCGCGGCGCGTGCCATCAACGCGCGGTCGGTGCCGACAACGATCATGTGGTGGCTGTCATGCGCCACGGTCGAGGCAATCGCCATCCGCCCCGTATAACCAAAGCCCGAAACAAAGCCGTTCACCACCTTGCCTGTCGCGCGGTGCCGTTCGACAAGCGCGATCTGATAGGTGTCGCCTTGGCCTTCTACCACGCCATCCACGACGGGGAGTTCGGCAGTCAGCGCTTCTGTCGGGGCTTGGTTTTCGACGACACCGATGACTTTGGCGACGACGCTGTTGGCACCCGCTGGCGCATGAACTGCGAAATCGGCATCGTCCAGCACCTTGCCCATCCGCACCGTCTGGCGCGCATCATCGGGCCAGTCGTAATGCGGGCAATCCACGGTGATCTTGCCGTTCAGCGCCACGGTCTTGCCGCGGGCTATCACATGCTCGATCGGCAGCGTCATCAGATCGGATGTCAGGATCACATCGGCGCGGCGTCCGGGGGTGATCGACCCAAGTTCGCGTTCCAACCCAAAATGGGTGGCGGTGTTGATCGTCGCCATTTGCAAGGCGATCAGCGGGTCACAGCCACAAGCGATGGCATGGCGCACGACGCGGTTCATGTGGCCGTCGTTGACCAGCGTGCCCGAATGGCAATCATCCGTGCAAAGAATGAAATTGCGCGGGTCCAACCCTTTTTGCGTCACCGCCGTGATCTGGCTTTCCACGTCATACCACGCTGACCCCAGCCGCATCATTGACCGCATCCCGTTGCGGGTGCGGGCCAGCGCATCGGCCTCTGCCGTGCCTTCGTGATCGTCCGCGGCGCCGCCTGCAACATAGGCGCTGAAGGCCACGCCTTTGTCAGGGTTGGCGTAATGGCCACCCACGGTCTTTCCCGCACGCATGGTGGCCGCCATTTCTGCCAGCATCTGCGGGTCGCCGTTCACGACGCCCGGAAAGTTCATCATCTCGCCCAGACCGATGATGCCGGGCCATGCCATCGCCTCGGCCACGTCATCGGCGCTGATCTCGAAACCTGTGGT
Source organism: Loktanella sp. (assembly GCA_003551805.1). Lineage (GTDB taxonomy): Bacteria > Pseudomonadota > Alphaproteobacteria > Rhodobacterales > Rhodobacteraceae > Yoonia. The sequence goes on along the minus strand of PUNR01000335.1, from coordinate 307 downwards.
TTCCAGACCGGGGGCAGACGGGGCGCAGGACGGCATCTGGGTGAAGATGTTGACGGGCTGCATCAGCGCTTCGTCGTGCATCATCCGCACACCGCGCAGTCCAAGGACATTGGCAATCTCGTGCGGGTCGGTGAACATCGTGGTCGTGCCATGCGGAATCACGGCAGCAGCGAATTCGGCGGGCGTCAGCATCCCGCTTTCGATATGCATGTGACCGTCGCACAGGCCGGGGATCAGATAGCGGCCTTCAGCCTCGATCACCTCAGTCTCTGGGCCGATGCAGTGGCTGGCGTCAGGGCCGATAAAG
>PUNR01000417.1 GCA_003551805.1 Loktanella sp. | reverse complement strand
CCTTTGGGGGCTGCGGCGCTTGCTGGTACGTCGTTTCCGATCGACCGCGACATGACGGCGCAGGCGCTGGGGTTTGATGCGCCGATGGGCAATTCGCTGGATGCCGTCAGTGATCGCGATTTCGCGCTGGAGTTTCTGGCCGCGGCCAGCATCTGCGCGATGCACCTGAGCCGCTTGTCCGAAGAACTGGTGATCTGGTCATCGGCCCAGTTCCGGTTTGTGAAAATGTCTGACAAATGGTCTACCGGATCATCCATCATGCCGCAAAAGCGCAACCCCGACGCGGCAGAGCTGATCCGCGCCAAGATTGGCCGTATCTTCGGGGCCAATGTTGCCTTGATGACGGTGATGAAGGGCCTGCCCTTGGCCTATTCCAAGGATATGCAGGAAGACAAAGAACAGACTTTCGACGCTGCCGACAGCCTGATGCTGGCGCTGGCCGCGATGACCGGCATGGTCGCTGACATGACCGCCAACCGTGACAATCTGAAAGCCGCCGCCAGCAGCGGTTTTTCCACCGCGACCGATCTGGCCGACTGGCTGGTGCGCGAATTGGGCCTGCCGTTCCGCGAGGCGCATCACGTCACCGGATCGCTGGTCGCGCTGGCCGAGGGCAAGGGTTGTGATTTGCCCGATCTGACTTTGGCAGATATGCAGGGTGTGCATGAAGGTATCCGCGCGGATGTCTTTGATGTTCTGGGAGTTGAAAACTCGGTCGCATCGCGCACAAGCTACGGTGGCACCGCGCCATCGCAGGTCCGCGCGCAGGTCGCCGCTTGGAAAAAGGTTCTGTCATGAAACGTCTTGCCTTGATCGCCCTTGTCGCAACGCTCGCCGCTTGTGGCGCGGATGCCCCGCCGATGACACCGAATGCCAGCGTGGGCTTAGGTGTCGGGTCTGGTGGCGTCAGCACTTTCGGGTCGGTGGGTGCCAGCAACGGGCGCGTCTCTGTCGGGGTGGGCCTCTAGATGCGGTTTGTCTGGCTGGCGCTAGCGGTCTGGGGGACGATCCACCCGATGTATTATTTCATCGGCTGGTTCAACGCGAACACTTGGGACATCATGGCCATGGTCGATGCTTGGCACGCCAATGCTGCGACCAGTGGGCTGGTCTGGGATCTGACCGTCGCCGCCGTGACGCTGACAATCTGGGCGATCTACGAATCTTTCTCGCGGAAAGACTACCTTGCTCTGTTGGCGGTGCCTGCGACATTCATGATCGGTGTCAGCTGCGGTTTGCCGCTTTATCTGTATCTGCGCAGTCGCCCCGGTGCTGTGCGTCACTAAGGCCGAATAATTGGATCATTTCACCTATCGCGGCGGCGCGCTTTTCGCCGAAGACGTGCCCGTCGCAGAGATCGCTGCTGCCGTTGGCACCCCTTTTTATGTCTATTCCACGGCAACCCTGACGCGGCATTTCCAGCTGTTCGACGATGCCTTGGCCTTTGCCGACCATCTGGTCTGTTTTGCCATGAAATCCCTGTCTAATCAGGCCGTGCTGCGGGTGTTGGCGCAGGCGGGGGCGGGCATGGATGTGGTGTCTGCCGGTGAATATCTGCGCGCCAAGGCCGCAGGCGTGCCCGGCGACAAGATTGTCTTTTCTGGTGTCGGCAAGACTGCGGATGAAATGCGCCTCGCGTTGGAAGGCGGCATTCGCCAGTTCAACGTCGAAAGCGAGCCGGAGATGATCGCACTCGATGCTGTCGCGCAATCCTTGGGGCTGGTCGCGCCGATCACCTTGCGCATCAATCCCGATGTCGATGCCAAGACCCATGCGAAGATCGCCACTGGCAAATCCGAAAACAAATTTGGCATTCCCATATCTCGCGCGCGCGACGTTTACGCGCTGGCCGCGACGCTGAGGGGGCTGAAGGTCGTCGGAATCGACGTGCATATCGGATCGCAACTGACCGAACTGGCCCCGTTCGAGGCGGCCTATGCCAAGGTGGCCGAACTGACCGAAACCCTGCGCGCAGACGGGCACGAGATTACCCGCCTTGATCTGGGTGGCGGCCTTGGCATCCCCTATGCCCGATCCAACGAGGCGCCACCGCTGCCGTCCGATTATGGTGCGATGATTGAACGGACGCTGGGCCATCTGGGTTGCGAGATCGAGATTGAACCGGGTCGGTTGATTTCGGGAAATGCCGGTTTGATGGTGTCGAAAGTCATCTATGTGAAATCCGGCGAAGACCGCGATTTCCTGATCCTTGATGGCGCGATGAATGATCTGATCCGGCCTGCCATGTATGACGCCTGGCACGATATCGTGCCTGTGGTGGAACCCGCCCCCGGCACGGCAACTGCGCGCTATGATATCGTGGGGCCGGTCTGCGAAAGCGGTGACACCTTTGCCAAAGGGCGCGAAATCCCGCCGATGGTGGCGGGTGATCTGGTCGCTTTCCGGTCTGCTGGCGCCTATGGTGCGGTCATGGCTTCGGAATACAATTCCCGCCCGCTGATCCCCGAAGTGCTGGTTCATGGCGATCAATTTGCAGTTATCCGCAAGCGACCTAGCTATGAAGAGATGATCGCACGCGATAGCCTGCCCGAGTGGCTGGAGTAAGCCACCAAACCGGAGAGTAACGCTGGACAACCTGCCCGACCAGATGCGCCACCTGCGACTGCCCGTCAAACTGACACGTTTGGGGATGGTCGCAGAAAATGCGGTCCGGTGTTTCTGGCCGCTGTGGACGACCCTGTTTCTGACCCTCGCGCCATTGATGATGGGCTGGCAGGATCTGGTGCCGTTATCGGTACTGTGGGGCTTTGTTTCGGTTGCAGCGGTCGCGCTGATCGTGGCCTTCCTTTGGGGCTGGCGGCAGTTCCGCAAACCCACCATGGCCGAGGCGCTGGCCCGCGTCGATGCCGCCATGCCGGGTCGCCCGATTGCAGCAGTGGCCGATGTGCAGGCGATTGGTGCGACTGATCCTGCCTCTATCGCCGTCTGGCAGGCGCATGTCGCGCGTATGGCCGAACGCACCAAATTGGCCCGCGCCGTTGAACCGGACCTGCGTGTGGCGGACCGTGACCCTTACGGTATCCGCTTTGTCGCTGTCTTGTTTTTTGTCACGGCCTTGTTGTTCGGATCGTTTTTGCGGGTGGCGACCGTTGGTGACATCGTCACTGGCCCTTCGGCAGCCATGGCATCTGGTCCGGTCTGGGAAGGCTGGGTCGAACCGCCTGCCTATACGGGCCGTCCATCGCTTTATTTAAATGATATCCCTGCGGGGCCTTTGCGGGTGCCGGTGGGCAGCAAAGTTACTTTGCGCGTTTACGGCGAAACCGGTGGGCTGAGCCTGACTGAAAATATCTCGGGCAGTGAACAAGAGGGCACGCGCCTTGGTGATGGGCAGGAACAATTCGAAATCGTTTATTCCGGTAATCTGGTGCTGGACGGTCCATCCGGCCGGCGCTGGATGGTCACGGCTGTTGCCGACCAGCCGCCTTTTGTCGCGCTGAACGGTCCTGTCACAGCCGATGCTATGGGCGAGATGTCACAACCTTTCACCGCCAGCGATGATTACGGCATAGAAAGCGGCACAGCGACCATCGCGCTGGATATTGCTGCGGTTAATCGGGTTTACGGCCTTGCGCGTGACCCCGACCCGATCCCTGATCTGGTGTTGGACCTGCCGATGCCCTTTACCGGCAACCGTGCTGAATTTGACGCCTTTCTGGTCGAAAACCTGAGCGAGCACCCATTGGCAAATCTGCCCGTGACCTTGCAACTGGCCGTGACCGATGCGGCAGGTCAGACTGCCAGCACCGAACCCGAACCATTGATCTTGCCGGGCCGGCGGTTTTTCCAGCCATTCGCCCGTGCGGTGATTGAACAACGCCGCGACCTGATGTGGTCACGTGACAACGCCCGCCGTGCAGGGCAGGTCTTGCGTGCTATCTCGCATCGGCCAGAGGACATTTTCACATCCGAAACGATGTATTTGCGCCTGCGCACGATCATCCGCCAGATGGACAACATGGCCGTCGTGGGGATGGACGAAAACGGCCAGGCAGAGATTGTCGAAGCGCTGTGGGATCTTGCGATCCAGCTTGAGGATGGTCGTCTGGCGGATGCCCGCGAACGCCTGCGGCGCGCGCAGGAACGGCTGTCAGAGGCAATGCGCAACGGTGCGTCAGATGCGGAAATCGCGGAACTGATGCAGGAATTGCGCGAAGCGACAGATGATTACATGCGGATGCTGGCCGAACAATCCGAACCGGGTGACGGCACAGACCAGCCCGGCGGTGGCGAAGGTATGGAATTGTCGATGAACGATCTGCAAGCCATGATGGACCGGATCGAAGAGCTGATGCAGGAAGGCCGCATGGCCGAAGCGCAGGCGTTGATGGAAGAACTTAACGCCTTGATGGAAAACATGCGCGTCACGCAGGGCGAAGGTGGTGACGGTCCACAAAGCCCCGGCCAGCAATCCATGCAGGATCTGGCCGATACGCTGCGCGACCAGCAGGATCTGTCAGACGAGGCATTCCGTGATCTGCAGGACCGGTTCAACGATGGTCAAAGCGGACAACAAGAAGGCCAGCAAGGACAAGACGGGCAACAAGGCCAAGAGGGTCAACAAGGCCAGCAGGACGGTCAGGATGGCCAAGGCAGCGGTGGTCAGCCCGACGAGAACGGGCAGGGCGGCACCGCCGGTCAGGGCAGCCTGACCGACCGTCAGCAGGCTTTGCGTCAGGAACTCCAACGCCAGCGTGGCAACCTGCCCAATCTGCCTGGCGAAACAGGTGATACCGCGCGCCAATCGCTGGACCGTGCCGAAGGTGCGATGGAAGGGGCCGAAGACGCCTTGCGCGATGGCAACCTTGCCGAGGCGATTGACCGACAAGCCGAGGCGCTGGATGCTTTGCGCAATGGGATGCGCGAATTGGGTCAGGCTTTGGCCGAGGCACAAACAGGCGAGCAGGGTCAGAACGGGGAACAAGGCGAAGCCGCCGGTCGTGCCGTGCCCGGCCAGCGTGATCCGCTGGGGCGTGACATGGGCACGACCGGTCAGATGGGCACTGACCAGAACCTGCTGGGCGGGACGGACACCAACCGCCGCGCTGCCGAATTGCTAGATGAAATCCGCCGCCGGTCCGCCGAACAGGACCGCCCCGAGGTGGAACGCGACTATCTGCGCCGGTTGCTGGGCCAGTTCTAGCCTATCAACCCGGCGACACGTTCGCCCAAGGCGGTGACACCTGCATTCAGCGACAGCCGCCACCCGTCAACCATGGTGACATAGGTGGCCATAGTGTCTTGCATCTGCGGAAATGCAGCGGTGATCTGTTCGGCAAATACATATGGTGCGAACAGGATCGCGAAGACCAAAAGCACAAGGGCAAAGCCACGGCGGAAGCCGTGCCGGCTGACGGCCTCTTCCATTTCGGGTTCGGTTGGTCTGATCCGTTCGGCTGACCGCGCGCGCAAGCTTGTGTTGATTTCCGTCATGCTGGGCATGTCGCGCGGGTTGGAATTGTCCGGCTCGTCCGGTTTTTGCTGTGGCGTCACCCGTGCCGGGACGACGACGGGCATCTTTGGTTCGGCTGCTTGCGGGGCGGCGGGGGATTGGACCGGGGCGCTTTCGGCTGCGTCGGGCGGTGTTGGCTCGGGCGTTTCCTGCGCGCGCAACTGCTGTTCATGCGCCGCCTCTGCCCGCAGGATTTCAGCGACAGAGGCATCTACCGCACGGCGGACCGGATGATCGGCGCGGGCAACGTCAGTTTCCGGTCGCGCTACAACGGCAGCCGCCTGAAACCAGCTATGGCCACAATTCGAGCATTCAACATCACGCCCTTCAGCGGGAATTGCGTCATCAGACACATCGTATTGGGCGCCGCAATCGGGGCAAGTCAAACGCATTCTTAAAGAACCTTTCATCCCGCGGCGGGCGGATTTGATGTATTACCGAGGACAATCTAACAACGGCAAGAGCAAACGCAAAGGTTTTGCGCCGACCACTGGTGGTCGTCATTGAAACATGTGACAGATTTGGGCAATACAGCGGGTGCAGGCAAAGGACAGATTGTGATTGAACTGGACAACATATCTTACGGATATGGCGGAACAACGCTGTTTTCAGGGGTTTCGCTGAAACTGGCACCGGGGTCGTTCCATTTTCTGACCGGCCCTTCGGGTGCCGGAAAGACGACGCTGCTGCGGTTATGTTATGCGGATCTGCGCGCCAGCGTCGGGCAGGTCCGCCTTTTCGGGCAGGATGCCGCCACCTTGTCGCGCGATGATGTAGCGATAATCCGCCGGCGGATCGGGGTGGTGCATCAAGACACACAGTTTCTGGATCACCTATCAATCGCCGAAAACATCGCTTTGCCACTGACTGTCGCTGACCGCCTGACCGAGGCGCAGGACAATCTGGCACAATTACTGTCGTGGGTCAGCCTTGGGGCACAGGCCGGTCAGACTCCGCCTGAATTGTCCGGGGGTGAACGCCAGCGCGCCGCCTTGGCGCGTGCTGTCATCATGTCGCCCGACGTCGTGATCGCGGATGAACCGACCGGCAATGTGGATTGGGAAATGTCACAGCGCCTGTTGGCGCTGCTGGTCGAGCTGAACCGGATGGGCAAGACGATTTTGATCGCCACCCACGATATCGCGATGATCCGGTCGATGAAATCGGATGTGCAGGCGCGTGTCTTGCGCCTGAAGGGTGGCCAGTTGATTCAGGCGGGGTCCGAATTGTGAAAGCCTTTATGTCGCTGTTTTTCGGTGATCGTCTGGCCGACCGTGCGGTACCACCAACTGGCGTGGCCGCGCGGCTGACGGTCTTTGTTGCGGCAGCCATGTCATTTCTGGCAATTTTCGCGCTGGCGATGTCGTTGACTGCTGGCCGTGTTGCAAGCTCTTGGGCTGATGATCTGGCGCGGTCTGCCACCTTGCGGCTACCCGCCGATATCGACCAGACAAACGAGGCTTTGCGCGCCGCGCTGAATGTGTTGCAGACAACGTCCGGCGTTGCGTCAGCGCGTGTTCTGGAAGCGGAAGAACAACGCGCCCTGCTGGCCCCGTGGTTTGGCCCCGACATTCCGGTTGAAACCCTGCCCGTGCCGCAGTTGATCGAAATTTTGCCAGACGACGACGGCTATGATGCTGCAGGTCTGCGCGCACGTCTGCAGGCCGAGGTGCCGGGTGCCATGCTGGACGATCATGGTGCCTGGCGTGAACCGCTGATGCAGGCCGCCCAACGCTTGCGTGTCACAGGCTGGAGCGTGCTGGCGCTGATCGGCGCTGTCATGGCCGCGATGATCACACTGGCGGCACATGCATCACTGGCCGCCAATGCGCAGGTGATCCGTGTTTTACGGCTGGTCGGTGCGCGTGATGCCTACATTGCCGGTGCCTTTGTACGCCGATTTACCCTGCGTGCTGGTTTGGGTGCGCTGATCGGTGTGGTTGTCGGCGTCATTGTGCTGCAGGTCATGCCACAAGCCAATGTGGCTGGCGGCATGGACATGGATTTTGGGTTTGTCGGTATTGAATGGATTTGGTCACTGGCGATCCCTGTTCTTGCCGCTATCGTCGCCTTTGCGGCGACCCGGTATGCTGCGTTGCGCCGTCTGAAGGAACAAACATGAGCTACGCGATACAATGGTTACGGTCGTTGGTGTTTAACGCGCAAATGTATCTGGCCATGCTGGTCTTTGGTATCCTTTACACCCCTGCTGCAATCTGGTCGCGCGAAGGTGCCATTGCCGCCTGCCATGCCTATTGTCGCTGGGTGCGCTGGACGGCGGGCTGGATGATCGGCCTCAAGACCGAAATCCGCGGCACGCCACCAACCGACGAGGTCATGGTTGCGCCCAAGCATCAATCATTTCTGGACGTGCTAATGATCTATGGCGCGATGCCGCGCGGGAAATTCATCTTCAAAGCGATTTTGAAATATGCGCCCGTGATCGGCCAGTTTGGCCTGCGGATCGGCTGTATCCCCGTCGACCGGGGCAAGCGGGGTCTGGCGATCAAGCAGATGGTCGCCGATGTGCAGGCTGGGCGCGCCTTGCCGGGGCAGTTGATTATTTATCCGCAGGGCACGCGTATCGCGCCGGGCGTGAAGGCACCTTACAAGATTGGCACCGGCGCATTGTATCGCGAACTGGGACAGCCGGTCGTGCCAGTGGCGACCAATGTCGGCGTGTTCTGGCCAAAGCGGGGGATTTACCGCCACCAAGGTACGGCTGTCTTTGAATTCCTGCCCCGGATTGAACCGGGGCTGGCTGTTCCTGATTTCATGCAACAACTGGAAGACGCGATTGAAACCGCATCCGACAGGTTGAACGCAGAGGCAGGTTTTCCGCTGGGCAGGCCTTAGGCTGCCAGACCCTTGCTGCCCAGATTAAGGTATTTGTCCCGCCGGTCCTTGCGCAGCTTGTCACCGGATTTGCCGGTCAATTCTGCCAGCATGGATTTCAACGCATCGCCCACAGCCGCGATTGTCGCGTCGCGGTCACGATGTGCGCCGCCTTTCGGCTCTGGAATGATCTTGTCGCAGACGCCCAGTTCTTTCAGATCCTTGGCGGTCAGGCGCAAAGCCTCTGCCGCTTCGCGCATCTTTTCGGAATCTTTCCACAGGATCGAGGCGCAACCTTCGGGGCTGATCACCGAATAGACCGAATGTTCCAACATCGCGACACGGTTGGCCGAGGCAAAGGCGACAGCGCCGCCTGATCCGCCTTCACCGATGATGACGCTGATCAGCGGCACTTTCAGCGCCAGACATTTCTCGGTCGAGCGTGCGATAGCCTCTGACTGGCCGCGTTCTTCGGCGCCCTTGCCGGGATAGGCGCCGGGGGTGTCGACCAACGTGATGACAGGCAGGCCAAAACGGTCGGCCAGGTCCATCAGGCGGATCGCCTTGCGGTATCCTTCGGGACGGGCCATGCCGAAATTGCGCGCGATCCGCGATTTGGTGTCGTTGCCCTTTTCATGGCCGATCACCATGACAGGCTGGCCGTCCAGCCGCGCAATGCCGCCCATGACGGAATGGTCGTCGGCAAAGTTGCGGTCACCGGCCAGCGGCGTAAATTCGGAAAACAGCGCGTTAATGTAGTCGATACAATGCGGCCGTTCGGGGTGGCGTGCGACCTGACATTTGCGCCATGGCGTCAGATTGGCGTAAAGCGAATTGAGCAATTCACCCGCTTTTTTGTCCAGCGCTGTCGCTTCTTTCGACACATCCATATCCGCGTTGTCACGCGCCATGGCGCGCAATTCTTCGGCCTTGCCTTCGATCTCGGCCAGCGGTTTTTCAAAGTCGAGGTATAGGGTCATCAGATCAGCGCACCTTTTTGCCATAAGTCCGTATTATATGGCGTATGCGCTGACCAATGGCAACGGCAGGGCGGATCAGGCGGCGCCGATCATTTCGGATTGCCGCACAATGACTTCGGCCTGTTTGATCGACGCGATATCGACAAGTCGGCCCTTATACACGGTCGCCCCTTCGCCGCGTGCTTTGGCGTCTTCCATTGCGGCCAGAATTTCGCGGGCTTCGGCGACGGCTTCTTCCGAGGGGGTGAAGACTTCGTTGGCCAGCGCAATCTGTTTGGGGTGGATCGCCCATTTGCCGACCATGCCCAGTGTTGCCGACCGTCGTGCCTGCGCGCGGTAGCCTTCGTCATCGCTGAAATCGCCAAACGGGCCGTCAACAGGCAACACACCATGCGTCCGGCAGGCCGCGACAATCGCTGTCTGCGCCCAATGCCAAGGATCGGAATAATGCCGCGTGTCGCCGTGCAGCATATAGTAATTTTCCTGCGTGCCACCGATCCCTGTGGTCTGCATCCCCATGGATGCCGCGAAATCCGCAGCGCCCAGCGACATCGCCGCCATGCGGGGGGAACTGGCAGCGATTTCTTCGACATGGGCAATGCCGGCGGCTGATTCGATGATCACCTCGAAGGTGATCGGCTTGGTGCGCCCCTTGGCGCGTTCAATCGCGGTGACCAGTGCATCGACGGCATAAACATCCGCCGCACAGCCCACCTTGGGGATCATGATCTGGTCGAGCCTGTCGCCCGCCTGTTCCATCACTTCCACCACATCACGGTACCAGTAAGGCGTATCCAGACCGTTGATCCGCACGCTAAGCGTCTTGGTGCCCCAGTCGACGGTATTGATCGCCTCGATCACATTGGCGCGCGCGCTGTCCTTATCGGATGGTGCCACGCTGTCTTCCAGATCAAGGTTGATCACATCCGCCGCCGAGGCCGCCATTTTCGCAAACAGCTTGGTGTTTGATCCGGGGCCGAACAGCTGGCAGCGGTTCGGACGGGCAGGGGGCGTGGGTTGCAGGCGAAATGACATGGTGACCTCGTGAGTATCAAAATTGCGCAATCGGTTTTGTCTTGGGTATAATATTGCGCAATGGGTCACAAGCAGGTTTTCGCAACCGCAGCATTGCGGTTGCGGCATGATCTTTCGTGACGGATGCCTTAGACGCCCGCGGCAACAATCGCTTTGGCCAGAACAGGCACGCTGTCGGCGTTCAGCCCGGCGATGTTGATGCGGCTGTCACCGACCATATAGATGCCGTTGGTTTCGCGCATCGTTTCGACCTGTTCGGGGGTTGCGCCTAGCCTGCTGAACATGCCGCGGTGATGCGCGATAAAGTCGAAATTATCACTGTTTGTCAGGCGCTTCAGCTCATCCGCCAGTTGCTGGCGCAGGTTCAGCATGGAAAGGCGGGTTTCTTCCAACTCGGCCTCCCAGTCTGCGCGCAGGTCGGGGTCGGTCAGGATCGTGGTCACGACGCGGGCACCATGATCTGGCGGAAAGGAAAAGTTCTGCCGGTTCAGAAAGTTCAGGTTCTGCTGCGCAAGGGTTTGCTGATCCGCATCCTTTGCAATGGCGATCAGGGCGCCGGTGCGTTCGCGGTAAATGCCGAAATTCTTGGAACAGCTGGCCGCAATCAGGCAATTGTCGAATGCTGCCGCAATCTGGCGCGTGATCTGCGCATCTGCATCCAGCCCGTCGCCGAAACCTTGGTAGGCGATATCGACAAAAGGCACCGCGCCCTTGGCCTGCATCAGCGTGATGATCTGCGCGATCTGGTCAGACGTCAGGTTTGCGCCGGTCGGGTTATGGCAGCAGCCGTGCAGCAGGACGACATCACCCGCTTTCAGCCCGTCCAGATCCGCCATCAGCCCGTCAAAATCAATGCCGCGCGTATCATTGTCGAAATAGCGGTATTCAGCCATTTTCATACCGAGGTATTTGATGATCGACGGATGGTTCGGCCAGGTCGGGTTTGATAGCCAGACAGTGGCTTCAGGGCTTGCCATCTTGATCAGTTCCAGTGCCTGCCGGATCGCACCCGTGCCACCGGGTGTCGCGACAACTGCGATGCGGTCTGCGGCGATGGTTTCACCCAACACCAGATCGCGGATCGCGACACCGTAAGCAGGATCACCGGCCAGCCCGGTATAGGCTTTGGTGGTCTGATCGGCCAAAATCCGGCGCTCTGCTTCCTTCACTGCGCGCATCACCGGGGTGTTGCCGGTCGCGTCCTTATAGACGCCGACGCCAAGGTCGATCTTGTCGGTGCGCGGATCGGCGCGGTACTGCGCCATCAATGCAAGGATTTTGTCAGCAGGTTGCGATTTGAGATTGTGCAGCATCAGGCGGCTCCGGTTGCGATAGGAAGATCGGCATACATGCCCCATTCAGACCATGAGCCGTCGTAAAGTGAATGATCGGTTTTACCCAGCCGTTCCAGCGCCAGCGCCAGCACGGCGGCTGTCACGCCGGACCCGCAGGTGGTGATCGCGGGCTTGTCCAGATCGACACCGGCATCGGTAAAGGCTGCACGCAGGGCGGCAAGCGATTTCATCGTGCCGTCCGCGTCCAGCAGGTCTTGGTAAAACACGTTGCGTGATCCGGGAATATGGCCGGACCGCATACCGGGGCGGGGCTCGGCCACTTCTCCGCGAAACCGGCCGGGTGCGCGGGCGTCGATGATCACATGGTCGCCCAGCTTGGCCGCGCGTGCGACATCGGTGACATCGCGCACCATCCGGTTGCGGCGCTGCACCGTCATATGCCTGTCGCGGATCACGGGGGCAGCGGTAGTGACGGGTTTTCCTTCGGCCTGCCATTTTGGCAATCCGCCATCCAGAACGGCGACATTGTCATGGCCCATCAGACGGAACAGCCACCAGACACGCGCGGCGGAAAACAGACCGGCGCCGTCATAAACCACGACCTGATGCCCGTCACCCACACCCATCGCGCGCATCCGTGACATGAACTTTTCTACCGGAGGCACCATATGCGGCAATTCCGACCGCTGGTCACTGATGTCGTCAATGTCGAAAAACCGCGCGCCGGGGATATGGCCTGCCTGATATTCGGCCAATCCTGACCGGCCCGCATCGGGCAGATACCATGACGCATCAAGAACCCGCAGGTCGGGGTCTTTCAGATGGGCCGCCAGCCAATCGGTGCTGACAAGCGTTTTGGGATCATCTGGCGAAGGTTTGGTCATCGCATTGCCCTTTGGTCAGTTGCGGCTTTGCCTATCGTGCCCTGCTTATAGAAACAAGGGACCACAGCATGTCTTGGTCCGCACCTTCTTATTTCCAAAAATACTCCGGGGTAAGGGGCAGAGCCCCTGACCACGTCAATCGCCATGCCGCAACAACCGCTGCTTTTGGCGACCCCAATCGCGGGCAGCCTCTGTCGCGCGTTTGTCGTGGTTTTTCTTGCCTTTGGCGGTCGCGATCTTCAGCTTTACCAGACCGCGGTCGTTGAAATACATCACCAAAGGTACCAGCGTCATGCCTTCACGCTTGGTCGCATTCCACAGGCGCGACAATTCCTTGCGACTGACCAAAAGCTTGCGTTTGCGGCGTTCTTCATGGCTGAACATCGCGCGCTCATAAGGCGCGATATAGGCATTCGTCAGCCATAATTCGCCGTTATCAACCGATGCATAGCTATCCGCGATGTTGGATTGTCCGACACGCAGCGACTTCACCTCTGACCCTGTCAGGATGATGCCGACTTCGATATCATCCTCGATGGCAAAATCGTACCGCGCGCGCCGGTTTTCGGCGACGACTTTGTAATTTGTCTTTTCGTTCTTCTTGGCCATCCGCAGCAGATAAGCGTTGCTGCCTAGTTCAGCAAGCCCGCGTGGACCATCGCAGCGCGCATCTTGGCCTTGGTGTCATCCGTCAATGGCGTCAGTGGGCTGCGCACATCATCGTTGCACAGGCCCAGCAAGGACATGCCGTACTTGGCCCCGGCAACACCGGGTTCGGTAAAGATCGCCTCGTGCAGGGGCATCAGCCGGTCCAGCTGGACCAGCGCCTTGGCATAATCGCCCGCCAGCGTGGTTTCCTGAAATTCGGCGCATAGTTTCGGCGCGACATTGGCCGTTACCGAAATGCAGCCGACACCGCCATGCGCATTGAACCCCAAAGCCGTGGCATCCTCGCCCGAGATTTGTACGAAATCCTTGCCACACCGCAGCCGCTGCTTGGGCACGCGGGCCAGATCGCCAGTCGCGTCCTTGACCCCGATAATCATTGGATGCTTTGCCAATTCGCCCATCGTGTCGGGTGTCATATCGACAGCAGACCGTCCGGGGATGTTGTAGATGATGATCGGCAGTCCACATGCGGCGGCAGCGCTGAAATGTGCGATCAGGCCAGCCTGCGTGGGCTTGTTGTAATAGGGGGTAACGACAAGCGCGGCATCAGCGCCGGCTTTCTTTGCAGCCTCTACCAGACGTACAGTTTCAATCGTGTTGTTCGACCCGGCGCCAGCGATCACCGGAATGCGGCCAGCAGCCTCTTGCACCACGATTTCGACGACCATGTCGTGTTCGGCATGCGTCAGTGTCGGACTTTCGCCGGTGGTGCCCACAGGTACCAACCCGTGGCTGCCCTGTGCGATATGCCAGTTTACCAGCTTTTTCAGTGTCGCAACATCCACCTGACCATCCGAGAATGGTGTGACGAGTGCGGGGATGGAGCCCTTGAACATGCGACATTTCCTGTATTGTGGGACCTGAGTCGTCCGGCCGAAAGTTGGCGGACACTAGACGCCTTTCTGCCTGTTGCCAAGTTTGTCAGTTGCCTTGCTACAGCACTTGTTTACCCTGTGCCAAAACATACCGGAGCAGTCACCCCAATGCGCCTTTTGGCCTTGTCTTTCGCCTGTCTTGTTGCAGCAGGTCCGACCTACGCACAACGCGTCGACCAGACCGCCGTCGCCGCGATTGCGGCCAGGGATGACGGCTGGGACGCCGCCTACCAGATCGCGGCGGAGGCTGATCCGATTGCGCGCGATGTGCTGACGTGGCTGCGTCTGCGCGCGGGTGATGCCGCATTTGGCGATTACCAGACTTTTGTCGCGGCCCGCCCCGATTGGCCCGGCCTGTCTGTCCTGCGCCGTCAGGCCGAGGCGCTGATTCCTTCTGATGCAGACCCGCAAGCGGTGATCGCGTGGTTCGATGGCGCCCAGCCTTTGACCGGCGCGGGTGTGGTGCGCCTTGTCGACGCGTTGCAGGACGCGGGGCAGGATGATGCCGCCCTGAATGTTCTGCGCGATGCATGGCTGAATTTGGGACTGGATGATGACGGTCATGCCGTGTTGATGGCGCGCTTTGCCGAACAACTGGCACCATATCATGCCGCCCGCGCCGATGCGTTGCTGTGGCGCGGGCGCACCAGCGACGCGGCCCGCCTGCTGCCGGTACTGCCCGATGACCAGCGCGCACTGATCGCGGCCCGTATCGGCTATGCCACCGGCACTGCGAATATGCTGCCATTGTTCAATGCCGTGCCAGAACCGCTGCGCGATAATCCGGGGTTGCTCTATGCCCGCTATAGCTGGCTGGCGTCGCGTGGTGACTGGACCGACGCAACCGAAGTGTTGCGCACCCAGTCAACAAGTCCGGAGGCTTTGCAAGAACCGTTCCGCTGGTCGGGATACCGGCAAGTGTTGGCCCGCTGGCATATGCGTGAAGGCCGCGCTGATCTGGCTTACGCGCTTGCCGCGAACCATTTTCTGACCGAAGGCGAGGCTTTTGCCGATCTGGAATGGCTCGCAGGCTATATCGCGCTGATCTATCAAGGCGATCCGGTACTGGCGCTGGGTCATTTCGAAACCGCCGCGGCGCGGGTGTCGGGCCCGATTTCCGTCGCGCGAATGGGGTATTGGACCGGTCGTGCGCAAGAGGTGATGGGCAATGCCGACCTTGCCCGCGATGCCTATGCTGTGGCCGCTGTCCATCAGACAACCTTTTACGGGCTTCTGGCATCTGAAAAGATTGACCGCCCGCTGGATGCCGCCCTGATCGGGGCGCAGGTGGATTGGGAAGATGCCTCGGTGTTCGAGGATGACCTGACCCGCGCCGCCCTGATCTTGCTGGAAAGCGGTGAACGCGGTGCGGCGGTGACTTTCTTTGCTGCTTTGGGCGAAAGGCTCGACCCTGATGCGCTGGTGCAACTGGGCGGGTATCTGAGTGCGATAGACGAAGATTACTATACCTTGCTGTTGGGCAAAACAGCCGTGGCACGCGGGCAATTGCTGCCCGAGATTTACTATCCCGTCCACGGTCTGGCGCAGATGGATCTGCCGGTTGATCCCGCACTTGCCCTGTCCATCGCGCGGCGCGAAAGCGAATTCAACATCGGTATCGGCAGCCCCGCTGGTGCGCTTGGCCTGATGCAGGTCATGCCCGCCACTGCCGAAGAGGTCGCAACCCGCCTGAACCTGCCCTATTCGCGCGCCCGCCTGACCAGTGACTGGCAGTATAATGCGACGCTTGGCGCAGAATACTTGGCCTATCTTGAAGATATGTTCGGCCCCAGCCCCGTGATGATCGCCGCAGGCTATAATGCGGGTCCCAGCCGTCCGCGCACATGGATGGCCGAACGTGGTGATCCGCGCCTGCGCGAGATGGATGTGATCGACTGGATCGAACATATCCCCTTTGTCGAAACCCGCAATTATGTGCAGCGCGTGACCGAAAGCCTGCCTGTCTATCAGGCACGGCTGACAGGGCAGGCGGGGCCGGTGCAATTTACGCCGCTTTTGATCGGACAAAAGCCTGTGTTGCGCCCGTTGGCACGGCCAGTGCGGGACTAAGGACTTTTATGCCTCCGGCGGGGATATTTTTACTCTGACGATGATACGACCTGTTTCTGGCGGGCGCGCCAGAGCGTGAAAAGCCCCGCACCAACCACAATCGCCGCCCCGAGGGCCACGTTCGGCCGGATTGTCTCACCCATCAGCCCAACGCCAATCATGCTGGCAAAGACCAGTTGCAGATAGGCAAAAGGTTGAACAGCGCTTGCCTCGGCCACTTCGTAGACTTTGATCAGCAGCCAGTGGCCGGCAGCGCCTGTGACGCAAAGTGTGGCCATCCAGCGCCAGTCGGACGCGCTCATCGGTTCCCAGAACCAGATGCCGATCACGGTCATCACGACTGCACCTGATGTGCCGGTCCAGAAGAAGGACGTAGTCGTGTTGTCCAACCGTGCCGCATAGCGCGTCAGCAGGCCGTAAAGCGCGAACATGAATGCCGCCAGCAGCGGGATTGCGGCGGCGGGTGAAAACACTGCGAACCCCGGCTGCAGGATCACCAGCACCCCGACAAAGCCGATTCCGATCGCCGCCCAGCGCCGCCAGCCCACGCTTTCGCCCAGTATCGGGCCTGACAAGGCCGCGATCAGCAGCGGATAGCAGGCAAAGATGGCATGGCTTTCCACCAGCCCCAGATAGACGAAAGCCGTGACCATCACGCAGATTTCCAGCGCCAGCAATGTGCCGCGTGCGATTTGTAGAATTGGTTGCCGCGTGCGCGCTGCCGCCCGGATCGATCCTGATTGCTTGCGCGCGATAGCGATGACAAAAGCGGCGAAGAACCAATAGCGCACCATCACGATCATTACGACGTTGTTGTTGACCGCCAGATGCTGCGAAATCCCGTCCTGTATCGCAAAGATAAAGGTGGTCAGGATCATCAACATGATCCCTAATCTTGTATTAGTCTGCATGATCCATCCTAGCGCGGGTCATATGCCGTTTGCGCCCGTATCCGGGGTGGCGTGTCACGGTGAAACCGGCCTCTGACAGGCTGCGCCGGATATGGCCCGCGGCGCTATAGGTCGCCGCTGTGCCGCCTGTTTTGGTGTGATCCGCAACTGCTTGCAGCAGGTCGGGTTCCCAGAGTTCAGGGTTCTTGGCGGGCGAAAACCCGTCCAGATACCACGCATCGGCGTGGCCTTCCCAAGCGGGCAAGGTCTGACGCGCATCGCCGGTGATCACGCGCAGCGTCAGGTTGGTATCAAGCGTCACCATGCCCGCATCCGGCGTCCACTCCGCCAGCAGCTTGTCTGCATGACCCGCTAGTGTCGGAAATTGGACCAATGCCGTCGCCATGTCGGGGATCGCCATCGGGAATGCCTCGAATGATGTGAAATGCAGATTGCCTGGCCTGTCCGCCTGTACCCAGGCATCCCAGGTCACCAGCAGGTTCAGCCCGGTGCCAAAGCCCAATTCTGCAATGTGGAAATCACCGCCGAATCGCGCGGGCAGGTCGTTTCCTTCCAGAAACACATGCCGCGTCTCTGCCAGCCCGTCGTCGAGAGAGAAATAAGGGTCGTCAAAATTCTGCGCAATCGGTACGCCATCCCGCCATTCGAGTTTTGCTGTCTGGTCTGTCATGCGTTGCTGCCCTAGGTCTGGGGCATCTTTGGGCGGAAGGGCGCGGAATGGCAATTGCTGATATCACGGTGATGGGGGCGGGGGTGTTTGGCCTGTCGGTGGCTTACGCTTGCGCACAACGCGGCGCGCGGGTGCAGGTCATCGATCCAGCCGGTGTGGCGGCGGGGGCCAGCGGCGGTCTGGTCGGCGCGCTTGCCCCGCATGTGCCGGAAAACTGGAACGACAAAAAGGCGTTTCAGTTCGACAGCCTTATCATGGCCGATCAGTTCTGGGCTGATGTCACCGCACTGACCGGCGCCGCCACCGGCTATGCCCGCACAGGGCGGCTACAGCCTCTGGCTGATCCGCGCGCGGTGGATCTGGCGCGCGTGCGCGCCGTTTCGGCCAGTGATCTATGGCAGGGGTTGGCGATTTGGCAGGTCGAGCCTGTCAACGACACGCCTTGGATGCCGCCATCACCCGGCGGTTTTGTCGTGCGCGACACATTGTCCGCGCTGATCCATCCGCGCCGCGCGACGCAGGCTCTGGCCGATGCTGTCTTGGCGCTGGGTGGCACGATCCGGCCTGTGGGAACTCCGACAGGAAAGATCGTGTGGGCCACGGGATGGGCCGGGATGCAGGAAATCGGCGGCAATGGCGTGAAAGGGCAAGCGGCCCTTTTGCGCTATGATGCCGCTGGCGCGCCGCAGCTTTTTGCAGATGCTCTGCACATTATTCCGCATCTGGACGGGACGGTCGCGATCGGGTCAACGTCAGAGCGTGAATTTACCGACCCCACCGGCACCGATAGCATGCTTGACGATGTGATCACCCGCGCCGTCGCGGCTTTTCCCATACTGCAAGGGGCCGCCGTGATAGAGACATGGGCAGGTGTCCGTCCGCGCGCGCCCAGTCGCGCGCCCGTGCTGGGTGCACACCCAACACGCAAAGATGAATACATCGCCAATGGCGGCTTCAAGATCGGCTTTGGTATGGCGCCGAAAGTCGGGCAGGTCATGGCTGATCTGCTGTTGGACGGCAAAGACGCGATACCCGAAGGATTTCGCGCCGCGCCCCCCATCGTCCGAGCCTAAATATCCCCGCCGGAGGCCTGAAAGTTTTTCTTTACAGCGGCATATGCCGGTTCACATCCTTGTAAAGAAGGTACCGGAAAGGCCCCGGCCCACCCGCATAACAGGCCTGCGGACAAAAGGCGCGCAGCCACATGAAATCACCTGCCTCGACTTCGACCCAATCCTGATTAAGCCTGTAAACCGCCTTGCCTTCCAGAACATACAGGCCGTGTTCCATCACATGGGTTTCGGCAAAAGGGATCACGCCACCGGGCTGCAGGCTGACGATGTTTACATGCATATCGTGGCGCATGTCGGCGGGGTCAACAAAGCGGGTCGTGGCCCAGACACCATTGGTGTCCGGCATGGATACCGTCGTCGCGGCCCCTTCGTCAGTGACAAAGGCCACAGGCGCGTCAATGCCGTCGACCGCCTGATAAATCTTGCGGATCCAATGAAAGGTCGCGTGATCGTCGCTGGTGTTATGTAGTTGCCAGTCGCATCCTGCGGGCAGATACGCGTAACTTCCCGGCCGCATCATGTGATCCTGCCCCGCGATTGTCAGGGTAAAGTTGCCTTTGACCACAAAGATCACGCCTTGCGCGGCTTTATCGGTCTCTGGTCGGGTGCTGCCGCCGCCGGGAGCGATTTCCATGATGTACTGGCTGAAGGTTTCGGCGAAACCCGACATCGGCCGCGCCAGCACCCATGCGCGCGTTTTATCCCAGAACGGCAGGTTGCTGGTGACGATATCCGTCATCACCCCTTTGGGGATCACGGCGTAAGCGGTGGTGAACACCGCGCGTCCCGTCAGCAGGTCGGTTTGTGGGGGCAGGCCGCCTGTGGGCGCGTAATAGCTGGTCATGGCAGGGTCCAAAGTTAAAGAGGCGAAAGAGTGATGCCCGCGGCTGTCAGATGATCGCGCAATCCACGCGCGATGGAAACGGCACCGGGTGTGTCACCATGCAGGCAGATCGTGTCGATTTTGCAGGGGATATGCTTGCCGCTTTGCGTGATGATCGCATCCGCCTGCAACATCGCCAGAATACGCGGGCCAACTGCGGCAGGGTCATGTAGTACGGCACCGGGCAAGCGGCGATCCACCAATGTCGCATCGTCGTTATAGGCGCGGTCGGCAAAAATCTCGCCCGCCCAGTGGCAATCCAGATCGCGTGCGGCCCTTTCTTGTTCTGTCGCGGCCAGCACCATGATCACCAGATCGGGGTCCACGTCCAGCGCCGCCTGATAACATGCCTTTGCAAGCGCCACATCGACCGAAGCCATGTTCGCCAGCGCGCCGTGCAGTTTCAGATGCCTGATGCGGCCACCCGCGCGGCGCGCCATCGCTTGCGCGGCCCCCAGTTGATAGGCAACGGCGTTGGCCAGTTCATCCGCCGGGATCGGCAGATTGCGCCGCCCGAAACCTTTGAGATCGGCAAAACCCGGATGCGCGCCAATCCCCACATTCTTTGCCACGGCCCGCCGCATGGTCTGGTCCATCACGTCAGGGTCACCTGCGTGAAACCCGCAAGCCACATTGGCCGAGGTGATGATATCCAGCAAAGCCGTGTCATCACCCATGACCCAAGGGCCGAAACTTTCGCCCATATCGGCGTTCAGGTCTACTTTGGTCGGCATATCAGTCACTTTCCAGATCATCGCCAGCGGTCACGCCGCCAATTAATTGGTAGCCCAGCAAATCGGCAATGTCATGCGGATCGCGGATCAGCGGCTGGCAGGCAGCACGCAGGCTGCGCAAAATTGCATGGTCCGTTTGTGCGGTGGCGTCGGCCTGTGCGAGCGTCAGCATCTCGAACTGCATGGACGTGCCTGGGGCGGCTTGTGCGACGCGGGGCAGGTCGGCGGGGATCACGCTGCCGATACGAGGATAGCCGCCGATGGTCTGACATTCTGCCAGCAGCACGAAAGGCACGCCGTCGCCGGTCAGTTGCACGTCACCTGTCACAATCAGATCAGATGTAACGCTTAGCCCGCCCTTGGCGGCAAATGGCGCGCCATCATGGTCAAGCCTGACACCTTGGCGGTTGCCTCGCGGGCTGCGTCTGAACTCCGTGGCCAGAAATTTCGCCAGCGTCGCGTCATCGAACAGATCGGTCTGCGGTCCGGGCATCAGGCGGATCACCCCGCCGCTGCACCTGTCCGCCACGTCCAGACGCTCTGCCGTGCTATCGGGTGCTGGGTCTGCGCCAAGCGGTAGCGTATCACCTGTCGCCAATACGCGCCCAAGACCTGCAGTCAGATGGGTGGCGCGGCTACCCATGACAGGGTCGGTCCTGATGCCGCCCGCAAGGGCCAGATAGCCAAAAACACCCTGCCGCGCGCCGCCAATTTTCAGTTTCGCACCAGCGGGCAGCAGATGGGTGGTATTCGGCTGCACCGCAGTCCCGTCGATGCTGGCCTGCATCGCAGCACCGGTCAACGCGATGCGCGTCGGCATGTCCACGCTGAACACACCGCCCGTGCCCATCATTT
>PUNR01000186.1 GCA_003551805.1 Loktanella sp. | reverse complement strand
GCGCAATTCGCGCCGTTGCTGACTGATACCACCCATATCGCGCCTTGCTATGAATACCGCGACCGTCACGATGGCGAGACGCCAGAGGCGTATGGCCAGCGCGTCGCGGACGAGCTGGAGGCGGAAATCCAACGCCTTGGCCCCGAGACGGTGATGGCCTTTGTCGCTGAACCTGTCGTCGGTGCCACGATGGGTGCCGTGCCTGCCGTGCCGGGGTATCTGAAGCGCATCCGCGAGATTTGCGACCGCCACGGTGTTCTGTTGATCTTGGACGAGGTCATGTGCGGCATGGGCCGGACCGGCCATCTTTATGCCTGCACCGAAGATGGCGTCGCGCCTGATATGATCACCGTCGCCAAAGGTTTGGGTGCCGGATACCAGCCCATTGGCGCGCTGATCTGCACGGGGCAGATTTACGATGCCATCGCCGCAGGGTCGGGGTTTTTCCAGCACGGCCATACCTATATGGGGCACGCCATGGCCGCCGCTGGTGCCGGTGCCGTGCTGCGCGCGATCCGCGACCGTGGGTTGCTGCCACGTGTGCGGCAGGCAGGCGAGACGCTCGATGCCGCCTTGCGCGCACGGTTCGGCCAGCATCCGCATATCGGCGATATCCGCGGACGCGGGCTGTTTCGCGGGCTGGAACTGGTCGCGGACCGTGAAACCAAGGCGGTTTTCGATCCCACCCGCAAATTGCACGCAAAGATCAAAGCAGCCGCGATGGACGCTGGCCTGATCTGCTATCCGATGGGTGGCACGATTGATGGGCAGCGTGGCGATCACATCCTGCTCGCCCCGCCGTTCATCATCAGCGACGACCAGATCGGGGAATTGACGGACAAGTTGGGGCAGGCCATCGACCGCGCCCTCGCCGCATGAACCGCCTGTCGCCCCTGCCGCAGATCATGGTCGCGCCCAATGGTGCAAGGCGCGGCAAGGCAGATCATGCTGCCCTGCCTGTCACCATTGCCGAAACCGTGGCAACCGCCCGCGCCTGCCATGCCGCAGGTGCCGGTGCGCTGCACGCGCATGTCCGCGATGCGGATGGTGCGCATGTGCTGGATGCGGGGCTTTACGACGAACTGATCGCGGAAATGGCGCAGGCGGTGCCCGATATGCCCGTGCAGATCACGACAGAGGCTGCGGGCATCTTTGCCCCCGCCGATCAGCGCGCCTTGCTGCGCCGGATCACACCCGAAGGCGTGTCGATATCGCTTGCAGAAATGCTGGCCGATGACGACCGCGCCGCTGCGCGCCGTTGCTATCACGATCTGGCCGAGGCTGGCGTGGCTGTGCAGCACATCCTTTATGACACCGCACAGGTGCAACGTCTGGCGGATGAAATCGCGGCAGGCACGGTGCCGCAGGATCACTTGAGCGTGCTTTATGTGCTGGGGCGGTACACGCAAGGACAGGTCAGCGCGCCAGAGGATTTGCTACCGTTTCTGGCGGCAGCGAAGGGTGCGGGCCTTGCCCCCGATTGGGGCATTTGCGCCTTTGGCCAACAGGAAACCGCCTGCCTGAAATCCGCGCATGGCCTTGGTGGCAAGCTGCGGGTGGGGTTTGAAAACAACCTGTTCATGGCCGATGGCGCCTTGGCCCCCGACAACGCGGCGCGTGTGGCGGACGTGGTGCGCGCGATCAGCTGACCGCGATCAGTTGCGCGATGGGGCGGGTCTGGGCCGCGACCTGATCGCGCAGGGTCTTCAGCGTCATCGCGTCATCGCGCACGAATTCCAGAAACATCTGGTTGAGATTGTTGAACAAAACCTGCCCGATGGCCCTCGCATCCAGTTCAGGTTGCACGCTGCCACGCGCTTGCAGGATCGTCACCAATGCGGTGACCTGTGCGGCAAGGCGCTGGTCCAGTTCGAAATAGCGCCTGCCATTCGGCGTGCCCGGTGCCTCGATCGCAAGCGCCATGGCGGTGCGCCACATTTCCTTGGAGAGATATTCCAGCGAATGATCGTAATAGGAAAAAATCAGCGTCAGCAGCGCCGCCGACACACCACGTGGGGGGTCGTTGACGATGGTCTGCCCTGCGGCCAGCACCTCTTCGACTTCCATCGCAACGCAGGCGATCAGGATATCGCCCTTGGTCTGGTAGTAATTGTAAACAGTTCCGACGGAGACTTCGGCGATTTCGGCCAGATCCTCGATCCGCACGGCGCGATAACCGTCTGCCCGAAACTTGGTCACCGCCGCCTGCAAAATGCGCCTTTCGCGGTCGGCTTTCTGTTTCTCGCGCAATCCGGACATGGGGTGCCTTCAGTTTTTGTGTCGGGTCTAAAATTAATGTTGACTATAAAGATGAATGACTTCAACTTTTTTATCAAGAACGGCGCAAAAAGCGCAGCAAGAGACATCAACCGGGAGAATGCGACATGAACAGACTGACATCGACCCTTTTGACCACAACGATCCTGACCAGCGTGGCGGGCGTGGCCAGCGCACAGGATACGCTGAACGCGCTGGTCTGGTGCGACCACATGGACCCCGAACTGATCGCCCCGTTCGAGGCGGCACATAACGTCACCGTCAACCTGCGCGAATACGAAGGCACGGGGGCGGCGCTGGCGCTGCTTGAACAATCGCGCCCCGGTGACTGGGATGTGCTGGTGATCGACGGCATCGACGTGTTCCGCGCGGTGGATGCGGGTATCCTTGCGCCGCTGCCTGCCGATGAACTGCCCACCGCGGATTTCTTTCCCGAGGTGGTGATGGATGACGTCAACACCGTGGACGGCGTCACATACGCTGTGACCGAAAAATTCGGCTATAACACCATTTCCTATAACGCCGCGCGGGTCGATCCGGCGGATATGGAATCGCTGGCGACGGTCTGGTCGGAAACCTATCAAGGCCGGATTTCGATTTACGACTATTACCTGCCGGTCATGGGCCTTGCCGCATTGTCCGAAGGGATCGACACCGCCGATATCAGCGCCGACAACCTTGATACGCTGGGCGATGTGATGGCCACGATGCGGTCGCGTGCGGCAAGCGTCGCAGGCGTTGTCGCAGCACAAACAGCGCTGGCGACAGGCGAGGTGGATATCGTCGTCGGTGGCGGCGAATGGCTGACCGCCGTACTGGCCGAGGAACAGCCCGACCTGACATGGACAATCCCGTCAGAAGGTGCCGTGCGCTGGACCCAGTCGCTGGGTGTGGTCGAAGGCACGCAGCAGCCCGATCTGGCGCTGGAATTCGTCAAATACATCGTCAGCCCCGAAGGGCAGGCGCGGCTGGCAACATCGTCCTGTTTCTGGGGGATGCCCGCCAATGCCGCTGCGGGTGATTTCCTGACAGATGAGCAGAAAGCGGTGCTGCGTTGGGACGAACAGCCCGATTATCTGGCCCGCACGCAGCTATACCCCGCACCGGATGATGCGCTGGATATGGCGATGCAGGATCTCTGGCTCGACACATTGGCGCAATAATGTTTGCCATGGGCCAGCGTGCAAAAGGCTGGGGCTTTGTCGCCCCGGCCCTGATCTGGACGCTGGCGTTCTTTATCGTGCCTTTCATCGTGATGGGCGCGATGAGCTTTGCGACACTGGACGGGCGCAATCTGGTCTGGGGGCTGTCGTTCGACAATTACGCCGCCTTGGCAGAGCGGCGTTTCCTGTGGCGGGCGATTGTCGTGTCGCTGGAAATTACCGTGACGGTGACAATTGTATCGGTGCTGCTGGCCTATCCGCTGGCATGGATCATTGCCTTTAACGTCCCGCCGCGCTGGCAAAGGCTGGTGCTGTTGCTGACGATCCTGCCGTTCTGGACCTCCTATGTCGTGCGGTCCTATGCGTGGCTGCTGGTGCTGGCGCGGGAAGGTGTGGTGAACCAGACGCTGATGAATATCGGCCTGATCGCGGAACCGCTGACGCTGGCCAATACCCGTTTCGCCACGGTCACCGGCTTTGTGCATTTCTTTGTCATGCTGCTGACGCTGACGATCTATGCCAATCTGGTGCAGCTTTCGCCCAATTACCGCCGCGCGGCGCAGGATCTGGGGGCGAATGCGTTTCAGACGTTCCGCCATGTGATCCTGCCGCTGACCTTGCCCGGCATCGTGACGGGGGCATTCCTGACCTTTGTTTTGTGCATCGGGGATTACGTGACGCCGCAGATTTTGGGCGGCAATACCGAACTGACCGTGCCGCAGGTGATTATGGTGCAACTGGGCCGCAGGGCAGATTTCCCGCTGGCGGCGGCGCTTGCCATCGTGCTGATGGGAATTGTGACGCTGGCCTATCTGGCCGCCGCCCGCTGGCTAAGGCTGGACCGGCTATGATGCGCGTCTTGCCTTGGCTTTATCTGATCGCTGCCTTCGTTTTCATCTATCTGCCGGTCGGCACGTTGGTCTTATTTTCGTTTCAGGACGGACGCTTGCCGGTGCCGCCTTTCAACGGGCCATCGTTGCGCTGGTATGCCGATGTGCTGGGCGACACCCGCCTGACGGGGGCGCTGGTCAATTCGGTGGGGGTGGCGTTCGTGGCATCGACCATCGCGGTGACCTTGGGGTTTCTGGCGGCCTACGGCCTTGCGCGGCATAGCTTGCCGGGGTCGGCGCTGATCCGCGGCTTGCTGATCGCGCCGCTGACGGTCAGTTACCTGATCGTGGGTCTGGGCCTGCTGATTGTGCTGACGCGGTCAGGGTTTGGCCTGTCGCTGGTCACGGCGGGGATCGGGCATGTGGTGATCACCCTGCCGCTGGCCTTTGCCATCATCTATGCCGCGATGGGGGCGCAACAGCAAAACGCCGAGCGCGCCGCGCGTGATCTGGGCGCGAATGAGGCGCGGGTGATCCTGCTGGTCACAGTGCCGATGCTGGCACCTGCGATCGGGGCTGCGTTTTTCCTGTCGATGACCTTTAGCTGGGATGAATTCATCATCGCCTTCCTGCTGACCCGTTTCGATGTGACCCTGCCTGTGGAAATCTGGTCGCTGTTGCGGTCGGGTCTGTCGCCACGGCTGAATGCGATTGGGTCTCTGGTATTCCTGATCTCTGTCGCTTTCGTGCTGCTTTTAGAACTCTTGATCCTACGGAAACGCAAATGACCGCCCCAGTGATCCTGTCCGGCTTGAACCATTGGTTCGGCACCTACCACGCCCTGCGCGATATCGACCTGTCGATTGACGCGGGTGAATATGTGGCGCTGTTGGGGCCGTCGGGATGTGGCAAGACCACGCTGTTGTCGGTGCTGGGCGGCTTTATCGCACCCAGCCAAGGTGTCGTGACCATCGGTGGCCGTGACATGACCCACGTGGCACCCGCCAAACGACCCACAACCACGATGTTTCAAGATTACGCGCTTTTTCCGCACATGTCCTTGCGCGACAACGTGGCTTTTGGCCTGCGCATGGCGGGTATGGGCAAGGCTGCGCGGCGCAAAAAGGCCGAGGCGCAATTGGCGTTGGTCGGTCTGGCGGATGCGGCGGGCAAGCGTCCGCATGAATTGTCGGGCGGGCAAAGGCAGCG
>PUNR01000082.1 GCA_003551805.1 Loktanella sp. | reverse complement strand
GACGATGCGGTTCGTGGCCGTGAAGAGCGAGGAACAGCAGGCAGCGATGATGGCGTATCGAACCCGTTATCTTCTGGTTCGGCAACGCACACAGACGATCAACGCCCTTCGAGCCCATTTAGCCGAGCAAGGCATCGTCGCGCCCGTCGGTCCCGCCCATGTCGGCCGCCTCGCTGCGGTCATCAATGGTGACGACGGCGCTTTGCCTGCGGTGGTGCGAGATCTGGCGCGGCTGCTCTTGGACCAGATCGCCGGCTTGAGTGAGAAGGTGGCGGACTTGGATGCTGAACTGCGCAGACGTGCAAGCATCGACGATACTGCGCGGCGGCTAACAACGATTCCGGGCATCGGCCCGATCACTGCAGCGGCGATCACTACATTCGCGCCACCCATGGAAACCTTCGAAAAAGGGCGCGACTTCGCTGCGTGGGTTGGGCTTACGCCAAGACAACATTCAAGCGGCGGCAAGGAACGGCTTGGCCGGACCTCGAAGATGGGCCAGCGCGACATCCGAAGGTTGCTGATCGTTGGCGCTGTTGCAGTGGTCAGGTGGGCTGCACGCAAGGGCGCCCCAGAAGGCTCATGGCTTGCGAGAATGCTTGAACGCAAACCAAAGATGCTGGTTGCGGTGGCGCTGGCCAACCGCATGGCACGCACGGCCTGGGCGCTCATGCGCAAGGGCGAAGATTACAGAGATCCGGCGATGGCGACCGCATAGGTCAAGCTCGCGGGGGTGTCGCCGCGAATGTGAGCAGGACGAAGGAACGTAAGGGCAAACGATCAAGAGATCGGATCGGGAGAACCATTATTGCGAACGATGCGCTATCAAGCGCGGGTAAGCGAACTGGACCCGATCTGCATATCTCCATACAGGCCCGCGGCGTATAAAGGCCGCAACTTCGAGGCCGGACACACGACCGCACCTGATCACATGCCCCATCGTGCCAAAAAAATGCTTGCATTCATGGGGGCGTCCACACACGTTCCCAGGAGGGCACTGTCGGTTTAGCTTGACGGCTTGAAGTTCCACGGCAGCAGGTCGTCGAGGCGGCTTTGCGGATGACCGTTTGCGATCACTGTCAGGGTGGCCTTGAGATAGGCGAAGGGCTCAATCCTGTTGATCTTGCAGGTTTCGATCAGCGAAGCGATGCGACACCAAGCGATGCCGCCTTCGTCATGACCGGCGAAGAGCGCATTTTTCCGATTGAGGGTGATGGGTCGGATCAAGTTTTCGACGCGGTTGTTGTCGATCTCGACGCGGCCATCAGCCAAGAAGGTTTGCAGCCCATCCCAGTGATTATGGATGTAATTCAGCTTTTCACCCAATCGGGATTTGGCGGAGATCTTGCGGCGTTGCGCCTGCAGCCATTCGCCGAAGGCCGCGACCAGCGGGGCACTGCGGGTTTGACGGGCCGACAGACGCTGGCCGGGGGAGATGCCACGGATATCAGCTTCGACGGCATAGATCTCGGCAATGCGGCGCCATAGATATTCCATGAGCAAGGCAGGGTTCGTCCCTTCACCGAACAATTCTGCCTTAAGATCCTGCACAATGGGCAAAGATCACGCCACGTTCCTCGCTGCTGAGGTGCTTGCTTCGTCTGCCCATCGTAACATCCTACGCCCTTCGGGCTCCGGGTGTTGCACTTGAAACTTGAGCCTAAGCCCTTCAGGTTGTTAGAGCGTCAACTCCCGATTGATGCGGTTCTGCCGACGGAGCAACTCCTCGGCAGAACCGCAAGATGGTTACTTTGCGGCTTCGCGCGCGGCTTCGAGCCAGACATCAACCTCGTCGCGATTTTCCTCAATCCAGGTCGCCGCTTGAGCCTCAATGTCGGTGTCACCTGCATTCATTGCGGCATTTTGCGCGAAGATGGCAGACAGTGGGATGCTGGCTTCTTCGAGGAGCGTGCGCACTGCGGGGTTGTCGTTCAGGAATGCGGTATTCACGACCGGATTAATATCGCTGGCCGGAAATCCCAGCATGCAGGGGTCGTTAACACAGCCCTCAACACCTTCCATCGTTGCCGCATCAGCCAGAAACATTAGTTCCTCGGGAAGATCAACTTCAGGAACTTCGATCCAAGTGACATCCACGCCAGGGACAAGCTCGTTCACTGTCCAGTTGGGTGTCCAAGTGTAGAAAAAGATAGACTCGCCCGCGCCGTAGGCAGCCACGGCATCTGCCATGGATGCGGAATACCCCGCCTTGATTGTGTTCACGTGGTCGAGCAGGTCATAGGCGTCGAGGTGATGTTCAATAGTGATCTCACAAGCCCAGCCGGGTGGGCAAGCAACCAGATCGGCCTTTCCGTCGCCGTTGCGGTCAAACGCGGCTTTCACCTCGTCGCGCTTGAAATCCTCAAGCGAGGTGATGCCTAATTCTTCAGCGCTCGCCTTGTCAACAAGATAGCCTTCGAGCGCGCCTCCTTCGGCGACGGCACCTACGACCTCCGCGTCGCCCTTAAATGAGTCGAGATAAGTGTTGTGAAACGGGAACCACCCGTCCACCCACATCGTTACGTCACCAAAGGCTACCGACTGATAAAAGATTGGATTGTCGAGATTCATTGTGGTGGGAAGGTTATAGCCCAGCTCCTCAAGAAGCTGCACGTATATCTCGGTGTGAAACCAGCCAGTGTCCCAGGTGGGCTGGGCCATCTGGATCGTCGTCCCTTCGCCTGGAGTATCTTGTGCAACCGCGCCCGTCACGGTCGCAAAGCCTACCCATGCTGCGGTCCCCAAGGTGAGAGCGGTTTTCTTTTGAATGATCAACATATGTGATCCTTTCTTAGGAGGCGGCACAGAGTGCCGCGTTTGCGACGGTGCGGTAGCGCCGTCGTGAAGAACTTTAGCGTAGGTCTGAGAGTCAATTTATGGGCGCAGCACCCTTGCCTCGTAACATGCGGGTCAACACCTGACGCAAGGAAACGGTGCGAACTGTGCCACCCTCTCCTAGCCCCTGTGTGATGCGGTCGAGCACGATGGCCAGGATCACGATACCGACCCCACCAGCGGTCGCCCCGCCTACGTCAAGTCGACCAAGGCCGGTATTGACGGTCAGGCCAAGACCACCTGCGCCGATCAAGGCGGCGATCACCACCATCGACAGCGCCAGCATCAGCGTCTGGTTTAGTCCCGCCAGTATCGTGCGCAACGCCAGCGGGATCTGGAGATCCCACAGCATCTGCCATTCGGTCGATCCGAACGCACGTGCCGCCTCGGTCAGATCAACCCGCACGCTACGAATGCCCAGATTGGTCAGGCGTACCATGGGCGGGATCGCGAAGATGATCGTCGCGATGATGCCAGGGGTCATGCCAACACCGAATAGCATGACGATCGGCACTAGATAGACGAAAGACGGGATCGTCTGCATGATATCGAGGATGGGCCGCGTGATTTTCCAGAACATGTCGCTGCGCGCGGCCAGAATGCCAAGCGGAAGACCGATCATCGCGCAGAACAAAACCGATGTCGCGACCATCGCGAGGGTCGTCATCGTTTCAGGCCACAGGCCGATCATGTCGATGAAGGAGAAACCGATAAGGGTGAAGATCGCAATGCCCCGCCCCGCCCATCGCCAAGCGGCAAGAGCAAAGACCACAGTCGTCAGGATCATTGGCACGAACAGCAGGAACGCGTTGAGATTGTTCAGCACAAGCGTCACTGGCACTTGGGCCGCTTGGAACAGCGGCCTGAAGTTGGGCACAAGCCAGCCGCGCACGAAAGCGTTTATCCAGTCGTCGAACGGGATTGTGGCGATATCTGCAGGGCTGATCATTTGACCACCTCTTTGGTATGACTTACCCTGCTATCGGTGTCTGGTACCCCGGTAGCAGGCTGATGTGGGGTGGGCGGTTGTGTGCTTTCGCTGTCAAGCTGCGCGAGCACGGCCTGTGTTTCGACAACGCCAAGCAGCCTGTTGCCAACGTCTGTCACAGCGATCGGCAGGCCGGCACTTGCCGGCCCGAAAAGCTCGTGCAGATAGGTGCCTTCGTTCACTGCGCTAAAATTAGTTATCATCGATGCGCTCAACTTCGAATTGCCTGGACCATTCTGGCGCAACGCCGCCGAAACATCACGGTGTGTCACAACACCAGACACGCTATCGCCATCCAGCACGTAAAGCGCGTCAAGCTGCGACTCCTCCATCCGGCGCAACGCATCCTCGGCGGTATCAGTATGTAGTTGGACGGTGACCGGAACGTTGGAGACATCGCCAGCGGTAAAGACCCGACCGCGGTCAATATCAGCCACGAATGCCCTTACGTAATCATCGGCGGGGTTGCTCACGATGTCTTGCGCTGTGCCGACCTGCACAAAACGACCATCTTTCATGATGGCGATCTTGTCGCCTAGCAGCAGCGCCTCGTTCAGATCGTGGGTGATGAAAACGATCGTCTTCTTCAGTTTCTTCTGAAGCTCCAGAAGTTCATCCTGCATCTCGCGGCGGATCAGCGGATCAAGTGCCCCGAAAGGTTCATCCATCAGCAATACCTGCGGGTCAGAAGCAAGTCCCCGCGCCAGTCCGACACGCTGCTGCATGCCGCCCGACAGATCACCCGGCAGGCTGTCAGCCCAAGCGACAAGGCCCACCTGATCAAGAACGGCCAGTGCCTTCTCACGACGCTCCGCAGGAGCGACCCCCTTGATCTTCAGCCCATATGCGACGTTATCGACAACGCTCCAGTGGGGAAACAGGGCGAAATGCTGAAACACCATCGTAATCGTATTGCGCCGGATCTGTCGCAACATGTCGCCTTTCGCCTGCGCGACATCCTGACCGTCGATCATAATCTGCCCTGATGTCGGCGGGATCAAACCGTTCAACAACCGAACGAGGGTGGATTTGCCGGAGCCAGAAAGACCCATGACCACGAATATCTCACCCTCGGCCACTTCGAAGCTCGCGTCCTGTACAGCAACGGTTGCGCCCGTTGCTTCAAGAATAGCCTCCTTGCCGTCACCACGCACGAGCAGATCAAAAGCGGCCTCTGGGCTGTTGCCGAAAATCTTGTACAGGTTGGTGACTGTGATCTTGTTGGTCATGTGTCTCCGTAAATCGCCACCGAAGGTGGCGTAGGGTGGCGAAATTGCCGCGGACCGATGAAGGTCGGTTTTTGAATTTAAAGCGTCGCATATAGTCTTCACATGAAGAACGCAATGCGGCTACGTCGAGCCAAGACGACGGTGGCGCGAGGTTTGCACATCCATGACGACCAATTTGGTGTCCGCCGGGTCTTCAACATCCAAAGGGTGCCATGACCAAAGCTGGCAGCACGACTTCTGTGTGCGTTTGTAATGCTGCGAGTGGTAATGAACGCTGATCCTGCAAGATCTCGCAACCAGCAATCAACTGTGCCAAATAGCGAAGCTCCGGCTCAGCATTCTCACAGATTACGCTGCCTCCAAGGCTTCTTGAAGCTTCGCGGCGATCACCCCGCCCTGTGCCTTAGCGTAGACAACCGATATCCAGCGTTCACCGATCTTCTTTTCTGAAGGCTTGTCGGGAT
>PUNR01000077.1 GCA_003551805.1 Loktanella sp. | reverse complement strand
GGCTGCGATGATGCCTGCCCTGATCGGGGCGATTAGCATCATCGTTGTCTTCGGCAGCCTTGCGTGGATCGTCACCTCGGCCGAGCAATGGCCAAGGATCAAACTACAGTTTTTCAACATCGACGCCATGATCGCGGCCTTTCCAAGGGTGCTGCAAGGGTTCTGGGTCAATATTCAGGTCTGGCTGACCGTTCTGGCCTGTATTCTGGTCTGGGCGCTGGTGCTGGCCGTCGTGCGCAGCTTGCGCGCACCGTGGTTCGCGCCATTCCGGTTGATGGTGTTGATCTATATCGACATCTTCCGGGGCGTGCCGGTCTTGTTGCTGGTGCTTTTGTTCGGCTTTGGCATTCCTGCGCTGAACCTACCCGGCCTGCCCAATTCGGGGCTGTTCTGGGGGGCTGTCGCCATGGTGCTAAGCTATGCCGCCTATGTCGCGGAAATCTATCGGTCCGGCATTGACGCCGTGCATGAAGGCCAGCGCGCGGCGGCTAAATCGCTGGGTCTGAGCGAATGGCAAACCATGCGCTATGCGATCCTGCCGCAGGCCTTGCGCAATGTGGTGCCCGCGCTGATGAATATCGTTGTCGCCCTGCAAAAGGATGTGGCCCTGCTGTCCGTGATCGGTGTGCGCGACGCGGTGCGCGAGGCGCAGATTTATACTGCCACCACCTTCAATTATTCGTCGCTGATCGTGGCGGCGGGGCTGTTTTTGCTGGCCACTGTCCCGATGGCACGGCTGGCCGATTACCTGACAAAGCGCGACCGCCAGCGGCGCCTGCAACTGGCGAACTGACATGACACCGATGATCGATATCGACAATGTCACCAAATATTTCGGTGAAAAACTGGTGCTGGACCGCGTCAGCCTGCGCATCAACCGCCACGAGGTGGTCTGCCTGATCGGTGCGTCAGGGTCGGGCAAATCCACCCTGCTGCGCTGCGTAAACCGGCTGGTCGAACATGATTACGGCACGATCCGGCTGGATGGGGTGTCAGTCGATGATCCGCGTTTCGGCAAGACCGGCCTACAAAAACGCGCAGGCATCGTGTTTCAGGCCTATAACCTGTTCCCGCACATGAACGTGCTGGACAATATCACGCTGGCCCCGCGCCGCGTGCATGGCCAGACCCGCGCCGAGGCCGAGGACCGTGGCCGCGACGTGCTGGCCCGTTTCGGCATGGCGGGTTTTGCCGCGTCCTACCCCGAACAATTATCCGGCGGCCAGCAACAGCGCGTCGCCATTGCGCGCGCGCTGATGACGCGGCCCGATGTGCTGCTGCTGGACGAGATTACCGCCGCGCTTGACCCTGAACTGGTGGGCGAGGTGCTGGGCATCATCCGTGGCCTGAAAGACGACGGCATGACCATGATGATCGTCACGCACGAAATGGGCTTTGCCCGCGAATGTGCGGACCGGGTGGCGTTTCTGGATGGTGGCGTCATTTTGGAAGAAGACATCCCCGACCGGCTGTTCGGCAGCCCGCAACAGGCACGCACGCAGGCATTCTTGCAGCGGATCATCGCGGCGGGACGGTTGTAGCGGGTTGTTTCCCGCGCAGTGCACCACCGAAATTTCCGTTTATTTTCTATAATTTATACCCGCAGGTTGCGCACCTACGGAACAAAGACCGCGCTGTCGCGTTGATTGGCAAATCATAAGCGGGACAGCATTTTGGATAAATTAGCACAAAAACTCGGTCTGCGGGTCGATCCGACGATATTTTTCTTTTCTGCGGGCCTTAGTCTGGTTTTCGTGGTCCTGCTGGTGCTTGCCCCCGAACCGATTGGCGCAGCCTTTGCGGATGGGCGTGCGTGGATCGTCACGAACCTTGGCTGGTTTTTCATTCTTGGCGTAAATGTCTGGTTGGGTTTCCTGCTTTATGCCGCGATGTCGCGCTATGGCCATATCCGGCTGGGCCCCAAGAATTCGCGGCCTGAATATACCAACACATCATGGTTTACGATGTTGTTTGCGGGCGGGATCGGCACGGTTTTGATGTTCTGGGGCGTCGCCGAACCTATCAGTCATTATCAAGCGCCGCCATTGCCCGGCGTCGAGCCCTTTACGTTCGAGGCCGCCCAAGACGCGATCTCGATCTCGCTTTATCATCTGGCGCTGCATACGTGGACAATCTTTGCGCTGCCGGGTCTGGCATTTGCCTATTTCATCAACCGTTACGACCTGCCTGTGCGGGTCAGTTCGGTGTTTTATCCGCTGTTGCGCGACCGCATTTATGGCCCCATCGGCAAGGCAATCGACATTGCTGCGATCCTTGGCACGCTGTTCGGTGTGGCTGTGTCACTCGGGCTTGGGTCGTCGCAAGTGGCGGCAGGGCTTTCGGCGCTGTTTGGCTGGAACGACAATACCGCACTGCGGCTGGCGATCTTGGGTGCGCTGACGATTGTCGCCGTCATCTCGATCGTGGCGGGCCTTGATAAGGGCGTCAAGATGCTGTCGAACATCAATATCGGCATGGCAGTCGGGCTGCTGATCTTTGTGCTGGTCACAGGATCGACGCTGTTTTTGCTGCGCGGGATCGTGGAAACCTTTGGCCTTTATATCTCTAATCTGCCCCGGTTGGCGTTCTGGAACGATATGCTGCACGGCGGCGATATGGGCACGGGGCAATGGGGCTGGCAAGGCGACTGGACTGTATTCTATTGGGCATGGACCGTGACGTGGTCACCGTTCATCGGTCTGTTTGTCGCGCGGATTTCGCGCGGGCGCACGATCCGTGAATTTGTCTTTGGCGTGCTTCTGGCACCATCGCTGTTCACCATCATCTGGTTCGCGATCTTTGGCTGGCAGGCGATTGCGCTGGACGGCTTGGGCGAAAATGCCCGCGAGGCGATGGGGGCGACGGCAGGGTCGATCAGCGCTGCGGTATCGGAATCCGTGCCGCTTGCGATGTTTGCGTTCTTTGCCGAACTGCCTTGGGCCCCTTTGATGCAGGGGATCGCGGTGCTGGTCGTCGCGATTTTCTTTGCGACATCGTCGGATTCGGCGTCATTGGTGGTTGATATGCTGTGTTCGGGCACGACCAAGCCCGGCCCAGTGCGCCAGCGCGTGTTCTGGGGTATCTCGGAAGGGTTGATCGCGGGTACCCTGATCCTGCTGGCGGGAGAAGCGGGTCTGGTCGCATTGCAACAGGTCATCACCGTTGTCGGTTTGCCGATCTTTTTGCTGGTGTTCATGATGATCCCCGCGCTGATCCGTGGCTTTGCCGCCGAAGATATCGACCACATCACCATCGGCAAACGACCCCAGCTAAGTGAATTTGACGAAGCTGCTGAACAAGAGGTGCAGGCCGCCCTGCCACCGGCCACCAAGCCATGACCAGCCCATCTGCCGCCTGACCTTGCGTCGCCCCCCCTCATAAAGCGGGCATTCGCGCTTATGTCAGGGCCAAGCTTATGCAGCAAAAAGGAAACGACACTATGAAAATTCTGATGGTTCTGACATCGCACGATCAACTGGGTAGCACCGGCAAGAAAACCGGCTTCTGGCTGGAAGAATTCGCCGCCCCCTATTACGTGTTCAAGGATGCAGGCGCGCAGATTACGCTTGCGTCGCCCAAGGGCGGCCAGCCCCCGCTTGACCCCGCCAGCGACGGCGATGACAGCCAGACCGACGCGACCAAGCGTTTCAAATCCGATGCCGACAGCCAGAAAGCACTGGCGGAGACCGAAGTCTTGTCCTCGCTGTCAGCCGACGATTATGACGCTGTCTTTTACCCCGGCGGCCACGGCCCGTTGTGGGATCTGGCAAGCGACAAAGACAGCATCGCGCTGATCGAAGCTTTTGCAGCAAATGACCGGCCCATCGGCGCAGTGTGCCACGCGCCTGCGGTGGTCAAGCAGACTATTGGCAAAGACGGCAAACCGCTGGTCGCCGACAAGAAAGTCACCGGTTTCACCAATACCGAAGAAGACGGCGTTGGTCTGACCGATATCGTGCCTTTCCTTGTCGAAGACATGCTCAAAGCCAATGGCGGCATCTATCACAAGGGCGAAGACTGGGCGTCTTTCGTGATCGTCGACGGCAAACTGGTGACAGGCCAGAACCCCGCATCATCCGAAGCAGCGGCCAAGAAACTGCTGGCCCTTCTGTAACAGATCAAGGGCGGTCCTGACGGGGCCGCCCTTTTTCAGATGATATCGCCTTCGGGCAGGAACCGCTGCGTCAGCACTGTTTCCTGCATCCGCATCAGGCGATGGGCATTGTGCATGTGATCGCGCAAAATCTGGCGGGCTTGATCCGCATCGCCTGCACGCAACGCCGCCACCAGCCGCGATTGGTAATCAAGGCCAGAGGCCCATAATTCATGGTTCGGCTGCACATAGAGTTTGCGCGACACCGTGATATCCGCCAGCATGTTGGTGACGAACCGGATCAGAAACCGCATCAGCGGATTGCCCGACATTTCCGCCAGCAGCGCGTGAAACCGCAAGGACGCGATATGCTGCGCGCGCTCTTCCTCGGCATTTTCCGCCGGGGCGGCGTAGCAGGTCATGACGTCTTCCAGCGCTGCCAATTGAGCCGGCGTCAACTTGCCCGCCAGCCCTGCCGCCAGTTCCGGTTCCAGCACGGCGCGGATCTGATAGACATCGTCGATGGTCAGATGCTGGAAATAAAAATAATTGCCCAAAAGCGCTGTGGCGCGTTCCTCGGATACTTGATGGACGAAAACGCCGCCCCCCGGACCGGTGCGCGATTTCACCAGACCTTGGGCTTCCAATATCCTGATCGCCTCGCGGATCGTGCCTTTGGCCATGCCGAAACGCGCGATCATCTCGGTTTCGGACGGCAGCCGTTCGCCGGGGCCCCAGCCATTGGCCATGACCCATGATTTGATCGCCTCGGCCACCTGTTGCGGGCGTGACAGGCGTTCAGGGGCTGATCGGATGATGGCAGGCGGCAAACTGGTCGTCCTCTATCAGGCGCAGGCGCGGTACATCGCGGCGGCACAGGTCACTGGCGCGCGGGCAGCGCCCGGCAAAGGCGCATCCCGGCGGCGGGTTCAGCGGATCGGGCAATTCGCCCGCTTGTGCGCCGCCCAAAGGCTGGCCCACCACGGGCGCCGATGCCGCCAGCAGTTTCGTATAGGGATGGCGCGGCGCTGCAAAGACCTTTTCGGCGGGGCCGGTTTCGACGACCGATCCGAAATAAAGTACGGCGATCCGGTCGCTGACCGCCTCGACCACGGCCAGATCGTGGCTGATGAACAGATAGGTTAGCCCCAACCGCGCCTTCAGATCAGCCAACAGATTCAAGACCTGCGCTTGCACCGACACATCCAATGCGGATACCGGTTCATCAAGGATCAAAATGCGCGCATCCGCCGCCAGCGCGCGGGCAATTCCGATCCGCTGTGCCTGACCGCCTGAAAATTCATGCGGATAGCGCGTCAAAAATTCAGGGCGCAGGTTTACCGCATCGAAAAGCTCCAGAATACGCGACTCCAGCGCTGCACCCTTTAACCCGTGCAATTGCCGCAGCGGGGCGGCCATGATCTG
>PUNR01000085.1 GCA_003551805.1 Loktanella sp. | reverse complement strand
GACTATTCCGGCCATGGCGAAAGCTCTGGCACTTTTGCAGAAGGCTGCATCGGGGATTGGGCCGAAGATGCGCTGGAAGCGCTGAGCAAGCTGACAGAGGGGCCGCAGATTTTGGTCGGATCATCCATGGGCGGCTGGATCGCGCTGCTTTTGGCGCGCAAAGTCCCAAAGCGGGTACATGGACTGGTAGGTGTAGCCGCCGCCCCCGATTTCACCGAAGACAGCATGTGGGCCAATGCGACAAAGGCGCAGCGCGAGGCGTTGATGACGGACGGCCAGATCGCGCTGCCATCCGATTACGGCGATCCCTACATCATCACCCGCCGCCTGATCGAAGACGGGCGCGATCATCTGGTAATGCGCGACAAGCTTTTGTTGCCGTTTCCGGTGCGGTTTTTGCAAGGAACGGCGGATAAAGATGTGGATATGGCCGTGGCCCTGCGCCTGCTGGATCACGCGCAAGGCCATGATATGCGGCTGACGCTGGTGGATGGCGCCGATCACCGGTTTTCCGACGATACCTGCCTGCACCTGATTTCGGCCAGTATCACAGAGGTTGCGCAGCATCTGTGACCGCTTGGCGGTTCTGTGCCTATTGCCCTTGTGATGCTGTGACCGAAAGATCAAAAGGGTGTTCCATCCACAATGACCCCCAAACAGTCAGGTCGCGCCTTTCATGCCAAGTGAAACACTGGTCCTTATCCCGCCCATGCTTTGCGATGCTGGCGTTTTCGGGCCGCAGATCCTTGATATGGCGAATGACCATGCGGTGATGTTCGCACCAACAACGCAAGGCGAAAGGATGGAGGAAATCGCATCCCAGATCCTGTCATGGGCGCCTGGCAAATTCGCGCTGGCGGGGATGGGCATGGGCGGCATGGTCGCGATGGAGGTGCTGCGCCGCGCGCCCGACCGCGTGACCCGCATCGCGCTGATCGCCACTAGCGCACAGCCCGAGACGCCGGAAACCGCAGCGGCCCGTGAACCCCATATTATCGCGGCCAAAGGCGGCGGGCGCTGGCCTGACGTGCTGCGCCACGAGGTAAATTCAACCTGGATGGCCCCCACGACCGACCGTGTCGGGCTGGTCCGCCACCTAACGCAGATGGGGCATGCGGTGGGCCCTGCGGTTTATGTCAGCCAGTCACGCGCGATGCAGCGGCGCAAGGACCAGCAGTCCATCCTGACCCAGATCAGGCAGCCCGCGACCGTGATCTGTGGTCGCTATGACGGGCAATATCCTGTCAAACGGCAGGAATTTATGGCGGAACTTATTCCCTATGCCACGCTCGAGGTAATCGAGGATGCGGGCTATATGCCCACGCTCGAAGCGCCCGATATGACCACAGCGGCGCTGCGCCGATGGATGGCGATCCCGCCAATGCTGCGGATGTAGCTTAGGCTGCAGCGTTTTTATTGGCGGGTTTCACGCTGTCACCGGAATTGGCATCGATAAATTCCAGAACCAGCGGGCGGATGTTATGGCGCCAGCTGCTGCCTGCGAAGATACCGTAATGGCCAGCGCCCGGTTCAAGATGCGATGCTTTTTTGCTGTCCGGCAGACCCGTCAACAGCGGCAGCGCGGCAAGACATTGGCCCGGTGCTGAAATATCGTCTTTTTCGCCTTCGACGATTTTCACGGCGACCGTCGTGATCTTGCCCATATCCACCTTTTTGCCGTTCACGGTAAAGATGTTCTGCGCGATTTCGCGGTTTTTGAACACGCGCTCGACCGTGGAAAGGTAGAATTCTGCCGTCATATCCATGACAGCCAGATATTCGTCATAAAAGATGTTGTGCTTGTCGTGGTCGGATGCTTCGCCCTTGGCGGTCTTGATGATCTGGTCACGGAACGCGTTTGTATGGGTTTCCATGTTCATCGAGATGAAGGACGCAAGCTGCAGCAGGCCGGGGTAAACCATGCGCCCGACGCCTGAATATTTGAACCCGACGCGCTGGATCATGGTCTGTTCCAACTGGCCCATCGTGACAGATCGGCCAAAGTCTGTGACTTCGGTATGGTTCGCCTCCGGATCGACGGGACCGCCGATCAGGGTAAGCGACCGTGGCTGTGCCTTGGGGTCTTCTTCGGCAAGATAGGCGGTGGCAGCAAGGGCCAAAGGCACGGGCTGGCAGACGGCGATGACATGGATATCAGGGCCCAGTTCGCGCATAAATTCGACCAGATACATGGTGTAATCTTCAACATCGAACTTGCCGGCGCTGACAGGGATGTCGCGCGCGTTATGCCAGTCGGTGATATAGACATCCGCATCGGACAGCAGGCTGATCACGGTCTTGCGCAGCAGTGTTGCATAATGCCCCGACATCGGCGCGACCAGCAGGATGCGGCGTTTGCTGGCCTTGCGTTTGGGTGTTGTGAAATGGATCAGATCGCCAAAGGGCCGTTCCAGCACGCGTTCAACGACAAAGGTGTGATCGCGGCCTTTTTCATCGGAAATTGGCGGCAGGTTCCAGTCAGGTTTCACAACCATGCGGGCAAAGGTGCGTTCGGTCACTTCACCCCAGGCGTTCAACCAATCCATTGCCGGATTTGCTGCCAGTGACATCATCGGATAGGATGCAAATGCGCGTGCCGTGGCCCCGAGCCATTGTTGGGTGTTACGAGTGCTTTCCATAAGGTCATAGGTCATCATATACTTCATAGAACACTCCGATCGGTCACGCACAAATGCTGCACCCGCAGCATAGGCATAGGTGAGGCAACATGACAACAAACGATTTAGAATCTGTGAAAGAAACGGGCGAGGGTGTTGCAAAACTGGAAGCAAATCTGGCCCGCGTGGAAGAGCTTACACAGCGTTTGTTGAAAGTCATGGGGCAGGCGCGGCAGGTGCCACCTGCCTTGCAGGGGCCAAGTCAGGAACTTTATGTCAAGGCGGCCAGCGCCTATATGACCGAGATGATGCAGAATCCCGCCAAG
Source organism: Loktanella sp. (assembly GCA_003551805.1). Classification (GTDB taxonomy): domain Bacteria; phylum Pseudomonadota; class Alphaproteobacteria; order Rhodobacterales; family Rhodobacteraceae; genus Yoonia. The sequence continues at coordinate 2,578 of PUNR01000085.1, read as the reverse complement.
CTGATTGAACATCAGCTGGAATTCTGGGGAAAATCGGTGAAACACTACGTCGAGGCCCAGCATCTGCTGACCCAAGGCAAGCTGACGCCGCCCACCGACGACACCCCCAAAGACCGCCGCTTTGCGCATGAATTGTGGGACACCAACCCCTATTTCAACTTTATCAAGCAACAATACCTGATGAATGCCGCCGCCGTGCAGCAGGCGGTCGAAGACATCGACACCCTTGATACCGAAGAGAAAAAGCGCCTGCGTTATTTCAGCCAGCAGCTGGTCGATATGATTAGCCCGACCAATTTCCTGCCCACCAACCCCGAGGCTTTGGCCCTTGCCGCTGAAACCGAAGGCGAAAGCCTTGTTGCCGGTCTGGAAAATATGATCGCTGATTTAGAGGCGAATGGCGGTGATCTGGTGGTCACGCTTGCCGATAAAAAGGCGTTCAAGCTGGGCGAAAATCTGGCTACCACGCCCGGTTCGGTCGTGTTTCGCAACCACATGTTTGAACTGATTCAATATGCGCCCAGCACCGAAACAGTGCATGAAATTCCGCTGCTGATCTTTCCGCCGTGGATCAACAAGTTCTATATCCTTGATCTAAAACCACAAAACAGCCTGATAAAATGGGCCGTCGATCAAGGCTACACAGGTTTCGTTGTCTCATGGGTCAACCCCGATGCATCTTATGCAGATACGTCGATGTCCGATTACGTCGAAGATGGCTATTTGACTGCGATGTCCGAGGTCAAAAAGATCTGCGGCGTGAAGAAACTCAACGCCGTAGGCTACTGTATTGCGGGTACGACATTATCGCTGACATTGGCGCTGATGAAGCAGCGCAAGGATACCAGCGTCAATGCCGCGACCTTCTTTACCACGCTGACCGATTTTTCCGACAGGGGCGAGGTTGGCGTGTTCCTGAACGATGATTTCATCGACGGGATTGAGGCAGAGGTCAACGAAAACGGCATCCTTGATTCGTTCTTCATGTCGCGGACGTTTTCCTATCTGCGATCCAACGACCTGATCTATGGACCTGCCATCAAAAGCTATATGCTGGGCAAGGCCCCACCCGCGTTCGACCTGCTGTACTGGAATGGTGATGGCACCAACCTGCCTGCAAAGATGTCGGTCGAATATCTGCGGGGCTTGTGTCAGGCCGACCGTTTTGCCACTGACGGGTTCGAGATTTGCGGCACGACTGTGCATCTCAAAGACGTGACTGTCCCGCTATGTGCGATCGCCTGCGAGACGGATCACATTGCCGCATGGAAAAGCAGTTATGCCGGTATTCAAAAGATGGGGTCGAAGGACAAAACCTTTATCCTGTCGGAGTCCGGGCACATCGCGGGGATCATCAATCCACCCAGCAAAAACAAATATGGACACTATCTGAACCCCGAACTGGGCCTGTCCGTCAATGATTGGCGCGACTCGGCTGAACGGCATGACGGGTCATGGTGGCCGCGCTGGGATGCATGGTTGTCCGCAAAATCGGGCAAATCGGTGCCTGCACGCACACCCGGCGATGCCGATCACCCGGTCCTTGCACCTGCGCCCGGAACTTATGTTGCCGCTAAGTAACGTGTAACAAAGCACTTTTTGGGCTTTACAAAAAATTCATGCTGCAATGCAGAAAAAAAACTTGAAATGCTGCAGTGCAGCATGCATATTGGTGTCAGACGAAAACAGCGGATGTTGATCCGCACCACCAATGAAGGATTACTCCAATGGCTAAGACCCAAGATTTCACCGCCGTGTTCAAAGACATGATGGGTTCATTCCCAGTCGACACAAAAGCAATGGAAGACACATTCAAAAACCAGACCGCTCTGGCCGAGAAAATGTCGTCTGTCGCGATCGACGCTGCCACCAAGTCGACAGAACTGTCGGCAAAGTGGGCACAGGACACGCTGACCAAAATGCAGCAGATCACCTCTGCCAAGACAGAGCCTGCTGACTACGCAAAAGCGATGACCGATTTCGCCACAGCGACATCTGAATCCGCTGCCGAGCATATGGCCGCTTTCGCAGAAATCGCGAAAAAAGTGCAGACACAGACCATGGAACTGGTTCTGGCCGCTGGTAAGGACATGTCCGAAGAAATGTCCGCCGCTGCCAAGAAAGCCACCAACGACGTGACTGCTGCCGCGAAAAAAGCAACAGCTGCAAAGTAAGCTGACAAAACCAACTGCTTTAACGAGTTGTTATTTTGGAAACGGTCCGCGTCATGCGGGCCGTTTTTTTCGTCTTAGGTAACGCTTTCCTTTTCTGCGGACGCGGCCTAGGCTTGCCGCAGTGCAACATTCCCCGGGGAGGGCGCGTTTTGGCCGACACCAATAAACCACTGCTAATCAAGCGATATGCAAGCCGCCGCCTGTATAATACCGAAACCAGCGATTACGTAACACTGGAAGACATCGCGCTGTTCATCCGCGAAGGCCGCGAGGTGCAGATCGTCGATCTGAAATCCGGCGACGACCTGACCCGCCAGTACCTGCTACAAATTATCGCCGAACACGAAAGCCGCGGCGAAAGCGTTTTGCCTGTCGATGTGCTGACCGATCTGGTGCGCAGCTAT